>JAGCKJ010000012.1 GCA_017647575.1 Bacteroidaceae bacterium
AGTTCATCCCTAAAACACAGAACTCGGACTTTTAGCCAGCATTCGCTGTCTAACGTTCCTCAAACATGCTGTGTTTTTTAACGGTCTTCACCTCACTACGCTATTCCGCTCCTCACAGATAGTCCCTATGCTTCCACTACTAACCCACTCCACTACGAAACAAAAACAAACAAGGAGACAACACGAAAGCTGCCTCCCCTCACTTACTAATCACATTTATTTAAAATCCCTTATTTATTCCTTAACCGGTTCACCCTCCTGAAATTTAACCATACCACGAATCATGTGTCGCAAAGTAGAGAGCAGCACCATAGATTCCTGCAGCAGATTAATAAACACCAACAGAACCTCCACCCTTTTGGATTCCGCATGAACACTTTCCAGCATCTCCTTTCTGTAGTTAGAGATTGTAGCCTGCAAAGCAATAGCATCATTCCTGATATCTGACGACAGAGAGTAATCATTACTTTGAAGCATCTGCTCCGTTCTGTCAAACAAACCAATAAGCGTTTCACGCATAGGCAGGAATTCATTCACCAGTTCCATGGATAACGGAGTAAAATTATTACCAACATGCTCTTCGCAAGGCTCCATAGCACGCTTCACACAGTAGAGCAACTGCTCAGACGAATTATTCGACAGGAAATACCATGTATTACGCTCAATAACCAGCTTTTTGTTTGACTTTCTGATACCAATCAATTCACGTCTTCTCTGACGTTTCCAGTCCTTTTTTACATCATCAAGCAATGAATCGGCCTGCTTAAGCTTAGAGTAGTTTTCATAGAAGAAACCATCTGTAACAGATTGATATATACGCTTTACATTGCTTACTGTCTTCTCATTATTCTCACGCACATGTGCGCAGAGCAAATCCCAGGTCTGATCTTCATCATTGCTCTTAAGTATCTCCTTAAAGAGAACATCATCTGCTTCGGACTGTCTGGATTTGGAGAATTTCTTATTACTGTTGAACAAAAGTACCATTGCCACAACAATCATAATCAGCATTGCCAGATAGCTGCCAAAATAGAACAGATTTGTAACCAGGAAACATGCAACAAATGCAACACCTGCAGTGATAAACCAGCCACCAATGACCGAAAGTACACCTGTAATTCTAAAGACGGCACTTTCACGGCTCCAGGCTCTGTCTGCAAGACTGGTACCCATTGCCACCATAAATGTTACGTAGGTAGTTGAAAGAGGCAGTTTCAACGATGTTCCTAACGCCACCAGAACACCAGCCAGCACCAGGTTAACACTGGCACGAATCAGATCGAAAGCAGCACCCTGCTCTATTACAGCTTCATTTGTATTAAATCTGGTATCAATCCAGTTCAACATCTTCTGCGGCATTCTGGAAGCAATATTGTTTCCTATTCTGTTGGTGGAACGCACCAATGTTCTGGCCACCTTTGATGATCCGAACATCTCATCGCCCACATCCTGACGGCTAAGATCCACGGATGTCTTGACTACATTATGGGATTTCTTGCTGAAGACCAATGAGAGTACCATTATGGTACCGGCAATAAGCAGATAGACCAGAGGAGTCTGTGCCGATTCATTCAAAGAGTCCATCATAAAGGTATGTGGATCTGTGGCACCGGCAGCCAGATATGTTTGCAATGCATCCAGACCTGTAAGCGGAATTCCCACAAAGTTCACAAGGTCATTACCTGCAAAAGCCATTGCCAGTGCAAATGTGCCAAACAACACTACTATCTTCAGTACATTCACCTTCAGATATGCCAACAGTATCATCAGCAAAGAGAAGATAAGGAAACCCATTCCCAGTATGGTCCAGGTTCCGTTGTTAAGGAACTCCATCAGTTCCGGAGTCTGCAGGGTAGAGCCTTTCAGGCCCTTTATCAGCAGGAACCACAGGATGCAGGTAATGGCAATTCCTGCAAATATTCCAACCTTTAACTGTGAATTTTTGTTGTATGTAAATGTAAACAAAAGTCTGGAGAGCCATTGTACCAGAAAACCAAAGACAAATGCCACTGCAACTGACAGGAATATTGCCAGTATCATAGTCAGTGCCTTGTCTGAGTTTAGCAGTTCATTCAGAGTAAGCAGTGTACCATCGGCTCCAACTGCACCACGTGCAACCTTTACTATAGCCAGTGCAAACGCTCCTCCCAATAATTCAAACACCAATGACACTGTTGTGGATGTTGGCATACCCAGGGTATTGTAAACATCCAGCAAAATGACATCGGTTATCATAACTGCCAGAAATATACACATCACATCGTACAGATTGAAGTAGGTTGGAGTTAGTACGCCATGTCGTGCCACATCCATCATTCCGTTGGAAAAGATTGCACCTACAAAAACCCCGATAGCTGCAATTGCAACTACCACCCAATACCTACCAACTTTTGCTCCAATAGCGGAGTTCATAAAGTTTACGGCATCATTACTGACACCTACAACCAGATCAAATATGGCCAGCAACATCAGAAAGGCCACAATAACAATAAAAACTGTCGTCATCCTATTAATCTTAAATATCTGGTGCAAAAGAACTGCATTCAGGTTAAACTGAAGTTTCAGGAATGTTACAATCATGTTACAATTTTCACAAAAGTCCCTCCACACATCACATTTTTAAATGGAAAACATAACTTTGCAGAACAGAAACAGGAACTATATGGCTAAGATATTGGTAGTTGATGACGAACAGGATATTTGTGAGATTCTGCAATTCAATCTGCAGCAGGAGGGATATGAAGTTGACATAGACAATTCTGCAGAAGATGCTCTGATGCGCAATCTCACCGATTATGATTTGATTCTGCTGGACGTTATGATGGGCGATATTTCCGGTTTCAAGATGGCCAGAATGATGAAACAATCGGCACGTACCGCCAACATTCCTATTATATTCATAACTGCGCTCGACAATGAGGACAGCATTGTTGAGGGGCTGGAGATAGGTGCCGATGATTATATAACCAAGCCGCTTCCTGTAAGAGAGGTAAAATTAAGAGTAAAGGCTGTTTTAAGAAGATCAAGCAACCATACATCTGCATCACAAACCATTGCAGTTGATTCACTTATAATTGATCTGGCAAAGAAAGAGGTCAGGATTGATGGAACTGAAGTGGTGCTTACCAGGCTGGAATTTGAACTGCTTGTACTGTTTGCAAGCAACATAAACAGATGTCTTACCCGCGATTTCCTTATTGACAAAGCGTGGCCGTCCGGAACGTATGTTTCTGAAAGGACTGTCGATGTAAACATCACCCGTCTAAGAAAGAAAATTGGTTGCTACGGAGATTCCATAAAAACAAAAATAGGATATGGGTATATCTTTGAAAAATAACAGGTTATCCTGGAAACTATTCATAGAGGTAATGGGTATGTTCCTGTTACTTTCACTGGCATTTACCATTTTTCAGCACTCAAGAGAGAGAAAATTCAAGATAGAGATTCTTAACAACAAGCTGCAGAACTGCAACAACAATCTGATAAAGTCTGCATATATAAACAATGCAGATTACAACAAGCTGAACGACTTTATCCTTACAACATCGGTTGAAGGTCTGCGTATTTCCATAATTGATACCGATGGCAATGTGGTTGCTGACAGCAGACAGCACAATCCCGAAACTCTTGACAACCACCTGAACAGAAAAGAGGTTAAGGAGGCACTTCAGAGAGGCAGCGGCTATGATGTTATACGTTCATCTGTATCGTTTCAGGACAGATATTTCTATTCGGCAACTCTTTGCAAAGAGAAGAACCTTATAATACGTTCTGCCATTCCATATGACAGTATTGCCATAGAAGACCTTAATACAGAAAACAGTTTTCTCTATTTTGCCATTGCTATTACCATTCTGATGGGAATAATTCTGTTCCGATATACCCGCAGGATAGGTAATCATATAAGATATCTGAAGCTGTTTGCCATTAAGGCTGAACGTGGTGAACGACTTGATGCTGATATGCAGAGAAAATTGCCTGACGATGAACTGGGCGAAATTTCACACACCATAATACAACTATACTGGAAGCTGAAACACAGTGAAGAAGATAAGATAAGGCTTAAACGTCAGCTTACCCAGAATGCAGCCCACGAACTTAAAACTCCGGCAGCAACCATCCAGGGATATCTTGAGACCATTATCAACACTCCTGACATTCCAGAAGAGAAAAAGCAGTATTTTCTGGAACGATGCTATTCACAAAGCAAAAGAATGTCCAAGCTGCTGCAGGATATGTCAACACTGACAAAACTGGATGAGATAAATTATGATGCAGACCAACCTGAGATAAATTTGCTGCAGATTATAAATGGAGCGTTCGATGACTATGCACAGGATTTACAGGCAAAGGGCATAAGACCGATAATACAGGTACCTGATAATTTCTATGTAAAAGCAGACAGTTCACTACTCTACTCTGTATTCAGAAATCTTATTGACAACACCATATCATATTCTGCCATTGCTACCAAGATAACTGTATCGGCAGCACAATCCAATGACAAATATGTAATAAGTTTTGCCGACAATGGTATTGGTGTGGAATCACAGCATCTGGCACGCCTGTTTGAAAGATTCTATCGTGTAGATAAGGGCAGAAGCAGAAAAGCTGGTGGAACCGGTCTAGGACTTGCCATAGTAAAAAATGCTGTTATGGTACACGGAGGTACAATAACAGCATATCACACCAGTGGTGGTGGATTAACCATTGAATTTACGCTTAACGCAAAAACAGCTTTATCAGAGCAGTCTTGAAACTCTTTTTACCGTGATAGCTACCCATTCCACTGTTTCCTACACCACCAAAGCCCATTTCGGATGTTGCCCTCTGCCTTGCTACAATACTCTCTATACTCATAAAATTATGCTTGTACCTTATCTGTAAGCAGATCTGATACTTCCTGTACATCCAATAGAATTTTTAGCTTTCTGTACGGTAAAAATGGAATAGCAACTCTGAAAACTGTTTGCACAGTTCTACAATAAAAAATCCTCAACTTATTCATAAATCCTCCCAGTTTAATGTAAAACTGGCCAAAGGAAATACAAATATGTAGAAAAAATATTGTTATCTTTGCAATTTTAATAGCGAAGATAGGATGCGCTCGTTGAAAATAAAGCAAGCTTTATTCACTCGCTTTCACTATCTTTGCAATTTTAAAAGTGAGGCTCCGTAGCTCAGCTGAATAGAGCGTCAGATTCCGGTTCTGCAGGTCGTGGGTTTGAATCCCACCGGGGTCACCTTACACAGACATTGACATTTTTTTGTTTCATATACAAAACATTAAGATAATGAGTTACCTAATTGTACCAAAGAACTACAAGCAACTGCTCACAATGCGTCAGACAGAGCAGGGTATCAAACTTATTAAGGATTTCTTTCAGCAGAATCTGTCAACGGGTTTGCAGCTTCGCCGTGTAACAGCACCTCTGTTCGTATTGAAGGGTATGGGTATCAATGACGATCTGAACGGAGTAGAACGTGCAGTAACATTTCCTATCAAGGATCTGGGCGATGCCAAGGCAGAAGTGGTACATTCATTGGCTAAATGGAAAAGACTGACTCTGGCTGAATATGATATCAAGCCAGGCTATGGTATATATACCGATATGAACGCCATACGTTCAGATGAAAGTTTAGGTAACCTCCATTCACTCTATGTGGACCAGTGGGACTGGGAACGTACTATCACTCCGGAAGACAGAAACATAGATTTCCTGAAACGTATAGTAAGAAAGATATACTCTGCAATGCTCAGAACAGAGTATCTGATAAACGAAACATACCCTCAGCTGGAACCATTCCTGGCGAGGGAGGTCTTCTTTATACATTCAGAAGAGTTACGCAGACTATACCCTGATTTGTCTGCCAAAGAGCGCGAACACGCCATTACCAAGAAGTATGGTTCTGTGTTTATTATGGGTATTGGCGGTAAGCTGGAGAATGGCGAAGAGCATGACAGACGTGCTCCGGACTATGATGACTGGACCACTCCGAACTCTGATGGTTTCTTTGGTCTGAATGGCGACCTGTTAGTATGGAATTCCATTCTGGACCGTTGAGTAGAGCTGTCATCAATGGGAATTATAGTAGATCAGAAGGCTCTGCTGCATCAGCTGGAACTAACCGGCCAGGAGGATCGCAAAGAGCTCTATTTCCACAAGAAACTTTTAAATGGAGATCTACCTCTGTGTATTGGTGGCGGTATTGGACAGTCCAGACTATGTATGCTCTTCCTGCAGAAGGCCCACATTGGCGAAATCCAGGCAAGTATATGGCCGGAAGATCAGATAGCTGAATGTAAAAAGGCTGGTATTGAACTGATTTAACAGACCTGATATGGATGTTAAGATAGAGAGTAGCTGGAAAGAGGCCCTGCAGACAGAATTTGACAAACCATATTTTAAAGATTTGACAGATTTTGTTCGTGCCGAATATGCATCGGCAACCATCTATCCGCCAGCCTCTCTTATATTCAATGCATTCAATCTGTGCCCCTTTAGCAATACAAAAGTGGTAATCATAGGACAAGATCCGTACCACGGCCCCGGACAGGCTCATGGCTTATGCTTCTCTGTAAATGACGGGGTACAGTTTCCACCATCGCTGCAGAATATTTTCAAGGAGATAGATGCCGACCTTGGCATACCGAAGCCAACCAGTGGCAACCTGACACGCTGGGCGGAACAGGGGGTATTGTTGCTTAATGCTACACTTACAGTAAGAGCACATCAGGCAGGATCACACCAGAAACGTGGCTGGGAGACTTTTACCGATTCTGTTATCAGGATTCTGGCAGAACAGAAAGAGAATCTGGTCTTTATTCTATGGGGAGCATACGCACAGAAAAAGGGTGCATTCATTGACAGAAACCGACATCTGGTGCTTTCATCGGCACACCCATCACCACTATCGGCATACAACGGATTCTTTGGAAATCATCACTTCAGTCAGGCCAACCAGTGGCTGACACAGCACGGTTTATCGCCTGTCAACTGGTAATTTAATACCAGCTAACCGTATTTGAGGAACTTGAGCGCTTCTTTAGCTTGAGCACATCTGCCAGCATGCTGGAATTTGCACGAACTGTAAAGTTGTACGATGTATATGGCTTAAGCACTACACTGCATGACATATTGAAACAGTGCAAATCTCGTGTAACGCTCATTGTAGTTGTTGTAAAGTCCTTGTATATAAAGTCCCAACCTGAAGAGAAATTGATATTCCACTTATTGGTCAGTTTTACATTACCTGAAATATTCATGTTCTGCGTAAACTTATATGGATAACGCATATTCTTTACCTTGATAGGAGCCTTGGTGTCTTCTCGCATTGTTATACCATAAGACAATGACAATGACCATGGTAATGAATAGTCCAGATATCCATCTTCATCTACGTTAGGTGAACTGGATTTGTTTGTGGTATTTCCTGTAGCCAGTTGCGGTGCCGCACTGGTAGTTTCAGATTCCTCTTCTTCCGGTTCCATACCTCTGTTGCGAATCTTGTCTATTTTCTCTTTCCAATCTTTCAGTGTATTGTTCGAGAATGTATATGAAAAGTTCTGGCTCATTCCCTGGAAACGGCCGAAACGTCCGTACGACCACTCTGTTCTGTCACCTACCACTACCCTTCCGGCTTCATTGAATTCGTAAGCGTATGTTGCCCAGGTGGCATTCAGATTGAAGGTATAGTTCTTTGTAAGTTTTAGTCTGGTACGTGTACTTAAGTTACTCCAAGGCTTTGTCTGCGCTGCCAGATTGTACGATATAGAACCACCCAGTTCGTCAATGATACTCAATTTTTTAACACCGGTAGTATCCTTATCGGTACGAATCTTCATCTCAACATTGTTTGAGACGCTTAACGATATGCTTCCTGTCTTTCCCTTACGTGCTGTACCATACATAGCCCCGTCAAATGGTGAATACTGTACTGTACGTACTTCGCCATTCTGATCTGTGTAGGTATAGGTATCATAGAAACCATACTTTTCCGCACTGAAATCCGGTGCCATGCTATAGCTCAACGATGGAGTAAAGACATGACGTGCCATTATGAACTTATCGCCAAACAGTTTTATCCACAACTGAGATGGCTGATAGAATCCATATAATTTTGTATTAGCCGATACGCTGAAGTTATAGTCGTACACACGATTAAAACCATAGACTGTATCGCGCTGAACCGCACCTCTTGTTTCGTCCCATGACTGGTTTACCTTATGTGTGTACCATCTCTCCGTATAGTTGAACGATGGGGTTACATTAATATTCTTCAGGAACTGGAAAGTTGCACTGACAGGAATTGAATGGCGCATACCATTCTTCCAATCTCTCATAAGACTTGTATGCAGAATTTCGTTTTCCTTTGATACTATGCTGTTGCTTAATGTTCCGCTATATGTGAATGATATCTTTTCATACCACTTTTCCGATCCGGCTGCTTTCTTACGCTTGAACGGGTAGATACGATTCAACGATATGGATAACGATGGCAGGTTTACTGACAACGTGGAGTCACGCATATTCTGAGACAGGTTCATTGACGATGACAGATTCAGACCTATCTTAGGAAAACTTCTTGAATAGCTTACACTTGATGTTCTGGTACTCTGCGAAGTCAGAGCCGGATTATACAAACTTGTCAGGTTTGAACGTTCATAGCTTGATGTAGCAAAGTTCACACTTGCAGAAAAGTTACTGTAAGGATTTGCCTTGGAATCCTGTCTGTGTGTCCAGCGCACCTTGAAATCCTTGGATTTTGAATAATCCGGTAGCCCTTTTTCTCCCAGAATAGTTGTAAGCGAACTTACATACACATTTCCGGAATATTTATATCTTTTTCTGTACTTACTTTCAGCCGAAACGCCCCACGAACCCTTGGTAAAGACTTCGCCCAACAACTTTAAATCGAATTTATCGGAAATGGCAAAATAGTATCCACCATCTTTCAGATAGAATCCGCGTTCAAGTTCGTCGCCGTAACTTGGCATTAGAATACCGGAAGCATAATCGCTTTCAGTAAATGGGAAGAATCCAAACGGAATGAATAGTGGCAGAGGAACACCCAGCACCTCTAAGTATGCAGGGCCAAACACCACATCCTTACCTGGTCTGACCTTAGCACGTGTAATTCTCAAACCAAAATGGGGATCCAGATGGTCTTCACAAGTGGTATATAAACCATCTGCTATGAAGTAATCGCCTTCCGGGCTCTTCTTTGCTTCGTTACTGGTCATATAACCATCACCCTGCTGGGTAATAATCTCATTTATATAACCCTTTTCTGTCTTGAAGTTATAGCGGATATGGCTTGATTCATACGGAGTACTGCCATCTGTAAATATCGGTGCTCCAACCCATTCACCAAGTGAATCTCTTACACCATCGGCATAGACCAGACTGCTGTCCACCTGCATTCTGATAATCTGTGCAGTAAGTGTTATATTTTCATATTCTATCTTACTTTCGCCGTAAAGTGATGCATATCCGCCTTTTGTCCACACTGTGGAATCTGTCGATTCATACTTAACCGGAGCATCCAGCATATCCTTCTTCTTTTTGGGAACTGTATCTGTGGCTAAAGTATCTGACGGAATGGAATCGGCAAAAAGAGAATCTAGAGGGAGTAATTGTGAAAGTGAATCTGCAGGAACAGATAATTCAGAAACAGACAGGGAATCCATTCCATACTCGTGCTGTGCGCTGACAGCAACTGCAAAGAACAGTCCTATACAGGAAAGAATTATTGTCCGAATCTTGTTTACCACCTCTTTATAAATGATTACGCGTATCAAACTGCAAAGTTATTCATAAATAATGAAAAACCACCGCAATTAGTGGTTTTTCACTCTATCATTAACCAATTTTGAATATTCAGAGAAACAACTTACACCATTCCCTGAAACGTTCAACACCCTCTGTTCCAAACTTTGCAAGCGATTTTTCTGCCTGCTCTACACTCTTTTCCTTTTGGGGAGATGTCTTTGAAAAGAACTTATCGGCAAAACAGACTATCTTCTCCTCTATGGTTTGCGGCATATATTCCCTGTCGGCAGGCAGAGGCAAACCCTGTTCAGCTATCTGTTGTGCCGATATTCCTGCACCGGTATGGCGTTCACAAACAAGTGCATAGGCATCAAGCCCCTCCTTACGCAATATATCTGCTCCCAGATAGCCATGGCAAATATATTTATGTTCTCCATAGCAATGTATGGCAGGTGCATCTGTAAGAACCACTCCTATATCGTGCAGCATTGCAGCCTCTTCTACAAAGTCAGCATCTGCGCCCAGTTCGGGGTGGTTTTCCACTATCTGCAACGCCTTTTGCGCCACAGATGTACTATGCAATACCAGCAACTCCTTTAACAAGGAATTGCCGGCACAATATTTTTCAAACAGTTGTTCCCAATACATTATCTGACTGGTTCTATTACAAATGTATATTCATAATCTCCGTGAGGCAGACGATACTCTTCCAATGGAATTGCACCCCAGCTGTTTACACATGCCAATCCTGCCTGCGCCTTATCTACGTGTACGGTAACGCTCTTTCTTGGAACAAGATCGCCTGAATGGCGGTTGATTTTCTCCATACCTTCATCAAGATCTTCTGTTGCATAGTTCAGTGAAGACATGCTCAATCCCTCTGTTCCATAGAACATCAAACCCTTACCTTCATCATTAAGGAGTTTCCAGTAACGTACATCGGTCTTGTTACCCGATTCCTGCGGACGAATATATGGATAGTACTGATCTGCAACGCTCTGGGTAAATTTACCTATCCACTGTGAACTGTTTCTGTCACTATAGTTCTCTATTGGACCACGTCCGTAATATTCAATGGTTTTATACTCTTCCTGAAGAGTCAGTGTCATACCAAAACGGAACATATCAGATACTCTGGCCTGAGTTTCACCCTTCTTAATGCTCTGGTTAACCACCAGTTTGCCATCGGGAGTCATTGTATATTTCAGAGTCAGTACAGAATTTACACTATTCATCTGGTAAACCACCTCTACTACTCTGTTGGCACCATCTTCAGTACACTTGAAGCTCTCCATTCTCATTGCCGGATTCTTCCATGCCTGCATTGAACGCTGAAGCTTTGCACCAAAGTCATTATCGGTTGGAGCACGCCAGAAATCACTCTTCATTGATGTTCTGTTCTTGGTTACCTGCTTACCGTCAACATCGATATAGTCTATCCAGCCATTGCTCTTGTTGAATGTTACATCCAGGCCATTTGCTGACAGTGTAAGCCATGCATTAGCTTCGTCTATTGCCACCTTACCTTCTGCAGACGCAAGCAGTTCCTGTTCTGTCGGGAATGTGTATGCATCTACCTCTATCTGGTTTCTTGCTACAGCATAATCTTTCTCCAAAAGAACTTCATCTTCAATTAGTCTGATTTCAAAGCCCAGCAACAGTTCGCTGTCTGCCGGAGCACTCTTCAATGCCTTAACCACATCCGGAAGGGTTACTTTTACTCTTGCACCCGGAGCAACCTTTGGCAGTTTTTCTGTGCTCTGAGCTATTACCTGACCATTTGAAGCAAGTTCCCAATACATATAATAGGCCGACAAATCTCTGAAGAAGTATTCGTTATAGACTTCAAAAATACCCTTCTGAATATTCACTGCTGTTACCCATACATCCTGATACTGATAACGCACTTCATGTGCATGTGGATTCCAGCGTCTGTCCGGAGCTATAATACCGTTGTTGTTAAAGTTCTGGTCCGAAGCCGGATATCTGCCTGCATCGCCACCATACTGGAAGATTTTGTTACCATCTTCACTTATTCCATATACTGCCTGATCCACAAAGTCCCAGATGAAACCACCCTGAACAGAACGGTTTGCTCTGATTATATCCCAGTACTCTTTAAAGCCACCCATTGAGTTACCCATTGCATGAGCATATTCGCACTCAATAAATGGTCTTGGATCATTGCCCTTTTCATGGCGAATCATTGCGCCATAATCGGCATACATCGGACAGGCTATATCGCAATGGTCAGGTGCCCATGTTGCACCTTCGTACTGTACAGGACGTGTCTTGTCGTACGCCTTAATCCATTTGTAGCACTCTACAAAGTTATCGCCATCGCCATCTTCGTTACCCATTGACCATACTATGATTGATGGGTGATTTTTAAATGTCATTACGTTTGACATATTTCTCTCCAGATGTGCCTGCATATACTCTGCATTCTTTGCGAGCGGATGAGGACCGTACATCATACCGTGTCCCTCTACATTGGCTTCGGCTACCAGATATATTCCGTATTTGTCACATAGTTCATACCAGCGTGGATCGTCAGGATAGTGACTGGTACGTATTGCATTGATATTCATCTTCTTCATTATCTGAATATCTTCTATCATTCTTTCCAGTGGCACTACATAACCTGTTGACGGATCCATTTCATGACGGTTTGCACCCTTGATTAAAACAGGCTGACCGTTTACCAACAGCTGACGGTCCTTAATCTCTACAGAACGGAATCCCACCTTTTGTGAAATAGTCTCTATTACATTTCCATCCTTATCGGAAAGTGTCAGATACAGGGTGTAGAGATTAGGTATCTCTGCGCTCCATTTCTTTGGATTCTTTACATCATACTCCTTGGAATAGGCATCTGCATCGGACAGTGCAATTTTGTCCTTTATAATTGCTTTTCCATTCTCGTCAACCAACCTGGTTTCAAGATATTTTGTCTCCGGATTTATTACATCCACTTCTACTGCAAACTTTGCATTTTTGTATTCTGAATCCAGAGTGGTATAGATTCTGAAATCCTCTATTCTTGACTGTGGACGAGCATACATATAGACCTCACGTGCTATACCTGTAAAGCGCCAGAAATCCTGATCCTCCAGATAGCTACCATCGCACCAGCGCATTATCTGCATTGCAATCAGGTTTGGTTTGCCAAATTCCAGATAGTCTGTAATATCGAATTCAGCAGCCATCTTGCTATCTTCGCTATATCCTACATATTTGCCGTTCACCCACACCTTAAGGTTAGATGTAGCAGATCCTACATGTATATAGACTTTCTCTCCCTTCCAGTCTGCTGGTACGGTAAAGTATTTTCTGTATGATCCTACGTAGTTGTTTCTCTCTTCTACAAAAGGTGGGTTATTATTGAACTGATTACGCCATACATAACCTACGTTTACATAGATTCTGTCGCCATATCCATTCATTTCAAATAGTCCTGGTACCGGAAATTTATCCCACTTGCTGTCATCAAAGTTCAGCGCATAAAAGTTTTCCGGCCTTTCGTATGCGTTCTCCACAAAGTTAAAGTTCCATTCACCCTCAAGCGACATGTATCTGCTGGAAGAGTATTTATCGGCTGCTTCTGCCTTTGCTTCCGATTCGTAGGCAAAGTAGTTGGCTACCGCTCTCTTTTCATTTACACTATTTACTTTCGGATCAAGCCATTCCGGTGTCTGTGCCATCATATTGATTGCAGCACATGTTAAAGTCAATAGCAAGGTTAATTTTTTCATACTTTATCTAATTAGCTGGTTTATTTTCTATTCTGCGAAGTTAATATGTTTTCTTCTACTTTGCAAATTTGCAACCTTTCTTGCTCTTAACCACATATTACAGCCATCGTTCTACTCCTGTATTAGATTGTTGCGATACATTTACAAAGCAAGCAACAACAATTCTGGCAAACCAATAGGAAAAGAGGATAAAAAACAGTATCTTTACAAGCTAAAAACAAACTTAATTACATTTCAAGCTAACAATGGTTTCAAATAAAACTAAAAAGAGCCAAGGTACACCAATGGAAAACTGGTCCAAAGCTCTTGAAAAATATGGTTTCGGGATATATTCAGTTCTGCTGATTATCATCGTCTTTCCTCTGCTTTGTCTGGGTAACGAAGAATGGCTTATCAGAATAGAATCAAAATCACTTTTTATTTATGATGCAACATTTTTCAATGAGATTGTGCTGACACTAGGAGGATTACTCAGCTATATATCGCTTTTCCTTACACAGTTTCTGCATTCACCCTTTATAGGAGCAGCACTCTTCACAACACTTCTTTGGACCACTGCACTCCTTACAAAAGTGACATTCGGGATATCAACAAAAGACTCAATACTGGCATTCATACCTTCAGCCCTGCTATTGATAATGAACACCTGCACAGGCTATGCACTATACACTATAAAAACCCCTGGATTCTTTTTTATGCCGACAGTCGGATATCTGATATCTACTATGGTGATATGGGGGATTGGCAGGATAAAATCACCCGTTTTATCTATACCATCCATCATTATATGGTGTTTCTTAGGATACTTAGGCATAGGTATATACGCCTTGATAGCCACCCTGGCAGCAAGTATCTGCCAAATAAAAAAGGAGTGTATAACTACAGCTAAAGTTGCTATTATATTAAGCACCTTACTCTTTGTAGTCTTTACACCATTGATAGCATATAACGCAGCAACAACGGCAAATAGTATTGCAGATATTCTTACTGTTGGCATTCCGGATCTGACTGAAAACCAGACCAACAATATATTTAGAACATCAACATCCCTGTTGGTTGCAGCACCAATCCTATATCTGTTTTACAGACCCGATCTGCTTAAAAATCCAGTTTACCAGATATCGTTCAATGGTGCAATTACATTGTTCATTATAGGCGCGACATACCTTTGCTGGTTCAAAGATTACAATTTCAAGGCAGAAATCGCTATGTCGAACGCTATTGACAATAACAACTGGAAAGAGGTCTGCAACATACACAAAAAGTTGACTGAAAAGTTTTTGGAAAGCGACCGTAAAGCCTATAACAAACTGACTGCAAAAGTAAATTCTGTCAGTACTCCACAGGAGATGGATTATATTGTAGATGAGATGAGAGCGGAATTCTTTGAGCCAAGCAGGACCATGGTACAGCTAAAGAATCTGGCACTTGTCAAATTAGGTACAGAGGCCAACCAGGCATTTACATTCAAGGATGGCGGCAGGCCTCAGCAATCAAAAAACACCATCCCTATGACACTGATTAGCGGCAAACAGCTATACCTCCATTACGGTCTGCCATACTATGCATACAGATGGTGCATTGAAGAGGCTGTAGAGTACGGATGGAATGTTGACAATCTTAAATACGCAACACTCTCCTGCATACTTACAGATAATTTTGGTGTTGCTGACAAATTTCTTGACAAGCTGGAAAACACCCTATACCACAAACGATGGGCAAAAGAGATGCGCAAATATATAAGCAATCCTGATTTGATAGAGCAGAATTCTGAATTTCAGGACATAAAAGCACTGATGTGTTACGACAGCAAACTCAACAATGACCAGGCGCTGATTGAAACATATCTGATAAAGCATTTCACAACCGCCAGACCTGAAAATGCAACAGCTAAATTCGACAAGGTTGCCATGTTATGGGCACTTCAGACACAGGACATCCCTACTTTCTGGAGATGTTTTTCAAATTACATACAGACAAACGACACTCAAAATATGCCACGACACTATCAGGAAGCTGCATTATTGTATGGCAATCTGGAAAAGAATATAGACATAAGCAATATGCCGTTTGACAAAGCAATTACTGCATCATATGACAAATTCAACCGTTACTCTTCTCAGCAGAGAGTACGCAGTACAGAGGAATCAAAATTCCCATTCTACGAACAGTTTGGAAATACGTTCTTCTACTACTATTATTTTATCAGAAACCTAAACACCTATTGATATATGAAAAGATTTACACCTTATATATTATTGTTGTTGCTGTGCGTAGCCTGTAACACCAAAGTACCCACAGAATATGGCGAAAACAACAGTATTCCCCAGATATTTCCAGACTATACAGCAATTACAATTCCATCAAACATTGCACCTCTGAATTACAGAATTACAGAAGATGCAAACAAGTACATTGTACGTATATCAAACGGAGAAGAAGAGTATATTAAATCCGGTAGAACAACTGATATTCCAGTCAAAGAGTGGAACAAATTACTGTCAGCCAACAACGACCTGCAGGTTGATATTTTCCTGCACAAAAACAACAAATGGGAAAAATACCCAACTATTACCTGGCACATTGCTCAGGAGATAGATCCTTATATTTCATACAGACTTATACCGCCATCTGTAGAGAGCTACGAGCGTCTCAGCATAAACCAGCGTAATCTGACTAACTTTCAGGAGGATGTAATTTATGCGAATTCTATGGTTCAGACAGAAAGCAATGGTCAGTGCATCAATTGCCATCACTACAGAAACTGGGGTACAGATCAGATGATGTTTCACGCCAGACAATATCTGGGAGGAACAGTTATCATAGAGAACGGCAACATGAAGAAAATCAACCTTAAAACCGACTCTACAATATCGGCAGGTGTGTACCCTGCATGGCACCCGACTCACAATTATATTGCTTTCTCAACAAACAAAACCAGACAGTCTGTACATACAAACATGAACAATAGAATTGAGGTATTCGACACAGAGAGCGACTTGATTCTATTCAACACTGCAAACAATTCAGTCAGCATAATTGAGAATGATTCAACAGAACTTGAATGCTTCCCGGCATGGGCTCCGGATGGTAAATCACTATACTACGTTTCAGCATATCTTGATTATGATTTTGGACCTCAAAGAGAAGAATATATCATCAATAATCATCAGAATATTCACTATAATCTGTACAGAAAATCATTCAACCCTGAAACTGCAACCTGGGGCGAACCAGAATTGATATACGACGCTGCCGCAGAACACAAGAGTATCACATTGCCACGAATATCACCAGATGGCAGGTATCTAATGTTCACCATGGGCGATTATGGTGTATTCCATATATGGCACAAAGATGCCGATTTATACATGATGGATTTGAAGAGTGGCGAAACCCGTCCTCTTACTGAAATCAACAGCAATGATGTAGAAAGTTACCACTCATGGTCCAGCAATGGTAAATGGATAATATTCAGTACCAGACGCGACGATGGAGGATTCACCAGATTATACCTTTCACATCTAAAGGATAATGGACAATTTACAAAACCATTCCCCCTGCCACAGCAAGATCCTGACTATGCAAACAGTTTCATGTTTTCATACAACATCCCTGAATTCATGAAAGAACCTGTCAAAATCACTCCACAGGAGATTGCTTCGTTCTTTAAAAATTCAGAAACCATTCAAGCTAACTTTACAAAAGCAGCAAAGTAAATATGAGATTTTTGAAAGCTATTCTTACTTCTTTTATTATACTGTGTATCTCCACAGCAATACCCGTGTTTGCCGAACCATTTATTCTTGTACTTGATGCCGGGCATGGTGGAAAAGACCCGGGCGCTGTCAATGGAAAGGCACAGGAAAAGAACATAAACCTGAATGTTGCGCTTAGAGCCGGTAAGCTCATAGAAGAAAATTGCAAAGACGTCAAGGTTTTGTACACCAGAAAAACCGACACTTTTGTAGAACTTAGCAAGAGAGCTGATATAGCGAACAAAGCAGATGCAGACATGTTTATATCCATACACACTAATGCTGCCAAGAACACATCTGCATACGGTGCTGAAACTTTCCTGCTCGGCGTAGAGGAGAACAGAACCAGCGCTAACTTCAATGTCGCTATAGAAGAGAATAAGGCAATTCTTTACGAAAGTGATTATGAAACAACATATGCAGGCTATGATCCGAACAGCTCTGAAAGTCAGATAATATTTGAATTTATGCAGAACGAGCACCAGAAAGAGAGTCTTAAAATGGCCTCCATTACTCAAAACAGATTAACAAGTACAGCAAAAAGACACAACAGAGGCGTTCATCAGGCAGGTTTCCTTGTTTTGTGGAGAAGTGCCATGCCTAGCATACTGATAGAACTGGGATTTATATCCAACAGCAACGACATGAAGTATATGACATCACAAAAGGGCGTAGAAGAGCTTAGTCAAAGCATATATCTGGCCTTCAATGAATATCTGGAAGAGACACGTAAAGCACAAAACAAGACTACGCAAATAGGATTGAACAGCAATCAGAACAAAGATACTGAAAGCGCCAATCCATCAAGACCAGTCTTTAAGGTGCAATTCTTAACTTCCAAAAGCGTATTAGGCAAAAAAGACAGCAGGCTGGAAAATTTACAGGATATAAGTTACTACAAGGACAATGGCCTGTACAAATACACATGTGGAGAAACAACCGATTACAACAGAATTCTGGAAATAAAAAAAGAGGTTGCAAAAAGATATAAGGACGCTTTTATAGTAGCTTTTATTGACAATAAGAGAGTAAGTATTGATGAGGCAAGAAGATGGTCTGATAAATAACAAAATAGATTTCGTCTAAATAAGGTCATTTTTTTAACTACTTAAGCATTTATTCACTTACCCCATAAATATAGGGTTCTAAACTATGTTTTTAAACTAAAAATCAATAGCCGAGAAAAAGTTATCAACAGGTTAATAAGCTGCTATTCAATAAATTAATTCAAGTCAAGGGTAGCTTATCAACCACCCCCTAAGCTATACTACAATTAGCTTATAAACAGCTACTTACAAAAACATCTTTTTTTTGCCCCTTAACACTATTTGTAGATATGAAATAAGATTGCCAACTTTGCAATGCAATTAGAGAAAAGAACTATAACAAAAGACAAATAAACAACAATGAATAGCGAACTAAAAGAAAAATGGAATGCTTGTCTTGGATTTATCCGTGACAATGTTGAGCCTGCTGTTTACAGCACTTGGTTCACTATTCTGGAACCCTTAAGTTTGGAAAACAACACCTTACTTATACAGGCTCCCAGCAATTTTGTTATAGAATACATAGAAGGCAACTATCTGAGCGAATTCCAATCTGCTATATGCAAAAACTTTGGTTCAGATATTAAAGTCAGCTACAATATCATTGTTGACAAGATGAATTCACAAAGCACCACTGTCCGTTCACAGGAATTCCAGCCTGCACAGATAAAGGGTACAAAGCCAATGGGTAACGTTACTCCTTTGACTACAGATGCACCGCAGGTACAGGATCTGGACAGTATGCTCATTCACAAGTACAACTTTGACAACTTCATCGAGGGATATAGCAACAAGATGGCAAGGATAGCAGGTGAAACAATTGCGCAGAATCCTGGAAACACATCGTTCAACCCTCTCTTCATACATGGTTCATCAGGTGTTGGCAAGACTCACCTATTAAATGCTATCGGTATGAAGACAAAAGAGTTGCATCCGGATAAAAGGGTCTTATACGTATCGTCACACCTTTTTCATGTTCAGTATATTGACGCTGTAAGAAGTAATAACATCAATGATTTTATCCACTTCTATCAAACTATTGATGTGCTGATTATTGACGATATGCAGGAACTATCCGGTTATCCAAGAACCACAAATACATTCTTCCATATTTTCAACCACCTACATCAGAACAAGAAGCAGCTTATAATGTCCTGTGATCGTCATCCAAAAGACCTGAAGGATATTGAAGAGAGACTTATCACCAGATTCAAATGGGGACTGGTTGCTGAACTTGAGCGTCCTGATTTAGAATTAAGAAAAGAGATTCTTAAGGACAAAACATCCAGAGATGGATTGGAGGTATCAGAAGATGTAATTGAATTGATTGCAGAAAACGTTACAGATAGCGTAAGAGACCTGGAAGGTGTAATAGCTTCACTGATGGCGTACTCTACAATATACAAAAAGGAGATAAACCTTGAACTTGCCCAGCAAATTCTTAACAAGAACAGCAAGAAAGAGGAGAAACCATTAACAATTGAAACCATCATCAACAAGGTTTGTGACTATTATGACATCCCAGTTGATGCTATCCAGACCAAGTCAAGAAAGCACGAGATAGTTCAGGTCAGACAGATCAGTATGTATCTGGCAAAGAAACACCTCGATTTCTCCACTTCAAAGATAGGTATGTACATTGGTAAAAGAGACCACGCAACAGTACTTCACGCCTGCAACATTGTTAAAGATCAGCTGGAAGTTGACAAAAACTTCAAGAAGGACGTTGAAAATATTGAGAGTTCTCTTAAATCATAAGATTAAATTATAATCAGGTATAAAATCCGGAGAACAAACTTCTTCGGATTTTTTTATTTTCCATCCATCAATCATTCCCAAATACAGAAACCCCAAACACACCGTAAATATCAAAAACTTTCAAGTTTTGGAAAACTTTTTAATGTAAGATATTTTTTATCTTACTATCTACAAGCTATTTATATTTTCAAAACGGAAAACTTAGCAAATTGTTAATAACTATTTTTGAAAATTCTTTTGAAGTTATTATAGTATCATTATCTTTGCCGTCGCTATTGAAAATTATCCCCTTTTGGCGTAGATTAAAACAAAACAATATATAGAGATGGCTAAAGAACAAACTTACACATTTGACGAAGCATTTAAAGCTTCCGTTGAATATTTTGGCGGCGATGAACTGGCTGCCAAAGTATGGGTAAACAAATATGCTGTCAAAGATTCATTTGGCAACATATTTGAAAAGACTCCGGACGATATGCACTGGAGAATTGCTAACGAAGTTGCAAGAATTGAATCACGCTACAAGAACCCTATCAGCGCTGAAGAACTTCACGATCTATTCAAAGGCTTTAAGCACATTGTTCCACAAGGCAGTCCTATGACTGGTATTGGTAATGATTTCCAGATTGCATCACTTTCAAACTGTTTTGTAATTGGTAACGATGGTGCTGCCGATTCATACGGTGCTATTATTAAAATTGACGAAGAGCAGGTTCAGCTTATGAAACGTCGTGGCGGTGTAGGTCATGACCTTTCACACATCCGTCCAAAAGGTTCACCGGTAAAAAATTCTGCCCTGACATCAACCGGCCTTGTTCCATTTATGGAGCGCTACTCAAATTCAACACGTGAAGTTGCTCAGGATGGTCGCCGCGGAGCTCTGATGCTTAGCGTAAGCATCAAACACCCGGATTCAGAATCATTCATTGATGCTAAAATGACAAGTGGTAAGGTAACCGGCGCGAATGTATCCGTTAAGATTGACGATGCATTTATGCAGGCTGCCATAGAGGGCAAGCCATACACACAAGCCTACCCTATAGATTCAGAGAATCCTATTTACACCAAAGAGATTGACGCATCCGCTTTATGGAAGAAGATTGTGCATAACGCATGGAAATCAGCTGAACCAGGTGTTCTGTTCTGGGATACTATTACAAGAGAATCTGTTCCAGACTGCTATGCAGACCTTGGTTTCCGTACTGTCAGCACCAATCCATGCGGTGAAATTCCACTTTGCCCATACGATTCCTGCCGTCTATTGGCTATTAACCTCTATTCATACGTTGTAAATCCTTTTAAAGAGGATGCATACTTTGATTTTGACCTCTTTAAAAAGCATGTTGCCCTTGCACAGCGTATTATGGACGATATTATCGACCTGGAAATTGAAAAGATTGAGAAGATTCTTGCAAAGATTGAAAGCGATCCTGAAGGTGAAGATATTAAACGTACAGAAAGAGAGCTTTGGAAAAAGATTATGCGCAAGAGTACCATGGGCCGCAGAACAGGTGTTGGTATCACTGCAGAGGGTGATATGATTGCTGCTATGGGTCTGCGTTATGGTACTGAAGAGGCTACAGCATTCGCAGAAAAGGTACAGAGCACATTGGCAATTGAGGCTTATCGTTCTTCTGTTAATATGGCTAAGGAGCGTGGTGCTTTCGAAGTATTTAATTGGGAACGCGAAAAAGAGAACCCATTCATTGCACGTATTCGCGAAGCAGATCCTGCTCTTTACGAAGATATGAAGAAGTATGGTCGCCGTAACATTGCTTGTCTGACAATAGCTCCTACAGGTACTGTTAGCTTGATGACACAGACCACTTCCGGCCTTGAACCAGTATTTATGCCTGTTTACAAACGTCGCCGCAAGGTAAATAGTGAAGACGAAAATGCAAACGTAACATTCCATGATGAAAATGGCGACGCATTTGAAGAGTTTGTAGTATATCACCACAAGTTTGTTGAGTGGATGAAGGTTAATGGTATTGACCATACAGCACAATATACCCAGGAAGAACTTGACGATTTGGTTGCACGTTCACCTTATTACAAGGCTACTGCACAGGATGTTGACTGGGTGAATAAAGTTAAGATGCAGGGTGCATTGCAGAAGTGGGTTGACCACTCTATCAGTGTAACAATAAACCTGCCTGCAGATGTTTCAGAAGAACTTGTAAACAAACTCTATGTAGAGGCTTGGAAATGCGGATGCAAAGGCTGTACTGTATATCGCGATGGTTCAAGAGATGGCGTCTTGGTAGATGTTAAGAGCGACAAGAAGAAAGCATCAGAAAGCAAAGAGCCTACTATGGCTCCTGGCGATTGTCATCCAAGA
>JAGCKJ010000095.1 GCA_017647575.1 Bacteroidaceae bacterium
ACCTGACCCTGACGGATAGCTGAGAACAGACCACCCAAGCCAAGTGCCAGACCACCACCAAATACAGAACAAGCCTGTAGTGTAGTAATGCTATCTGTCAAAACACCAAACATGTTTGCAAAGATAAAGTAACCTGCAAAACCGTACAGACCCTGTGTACCAGGAAGAGCTGTCAACACGATAAAGTTACCGAACTTATCAACTTTCTTTAATGCACCAACTGCAGCATTACCGGAAATAGTAACACCGTATGCACTACCAATACCTGAAAGGCCAATCATCAAGGCCACGCCAATGTAGGCTAAAAGTAAATTTGACATAATTGTTTATTTAATTGTTATTTGTTAATACTCTAATTTATTTTGTAAATGGTTTAAACTCTACTCCTCCACCTTCGTATCCGGCATTCTTAAAGAATTCAACAAAGGTCAGACGCATAGGGTGTACAATAGCACCTAAAATGTTCATAAAGATATTCAGGGCATGTCCTACAGCAAAAATCAATGCTGTAACAATAAAGCCTACTACCGGTATATCCGGACTCATACCTGTTGCCATGCTATTGAATACATTTGCCAGAATACCGCCGGACAAACCTAAAGCAAACAGACGTACGTATGAAAGTACATCGCCTAACAGACCTGTTGCCATGTTATAGGTATCCCACAATCCCAGTCCTATATTCAGTAGTGGGTTCTTTCCCGGGCTATTAAGCAGGAATATACCTACTGCCGATATTATTAGCAAAGCTATGATTATTGGATTACTGAATTCTATTTTCATCAGTACTGCAACAATAACCGTCAGAAGCAATAATATCCATCCTACAGTACTTATTGCATTCTTGAATCCGCATTGTATTGAAAGGTTTACTGCCTTAATAATCATACCAAACAATATCTGCACTACACCTATACAGAGTGATACTGTAAACATGGTTGAATTATCGGTATATAACAGTTCCTTCATATTCTGAACGAATGGTACGTTCAGATCATAAATGCTGAATCCAAAGAACGAACCGGATAGTGTTCCGCATAATATGGTGCTTGCACCAAACAGCACTACCAGCCATTTTGAGAAGTTTGGATTGATAAGCTGGAACAGTTTGGTAAATATTGGAAGTGCCAATATCATCAGCAATCCATAGCCCATATCGCCCAAACAGAGTCCAAAGAACAACATAAAGAATGGTGCAAAGAATAGTGTCAGATCAAGCTCCTGATATGTTGGTAACATATAGAGTTTGGTCAATGGTTCAAACAACTTTGCAAACTTATTGTTCTTTAGCTGAATAGGGATATTATCTTCCGGAGTAGGATCTTCAACTTCGTATAGCAAAGTTGATTCTTTCAGGTCCGATTCTACATTTGCCACACTTTCAGCTGGAAGCCATCCCTGCAGCAGAACAAGCTTATTATCAACAACTTGTTCTCCGGAAAGTTTAACCTTATCAAATCTTACGCCCTGTTCTAATTCAAGAATTGCATTAGAAAGAATCTCCTCCGAATAGGTGGCTACTATTTGCGCAGCACTATCATTCGCCATCAATTCAGCATTAACATTATCTATCGCTGCCTTAATCTCACTTAATGAAGAATCTGGCAACTGACACAATTCAGCATCTATATCTACCTCCTGATTTTGCGGAGTTACGGTAACAAAACATATCTTGTTTTTGTCCTTATAAATCTCTATTGCATTGTATCTGTCCTGCCATTCTTCTCTAAAAGATTTCAAAGGCGAAGCATAAAAACGAACAACATATCCGGCTTCTTTCAGTCTTTCTATTGACTTTATAGAGAAATCACCCCACACCTGTAACTGCTGGGCATCTCTGTTCAGTGACTGTAACTGCTGGTCTAATTGCTGTTTTGTTGCTATGTACTTTTCGTAGAAGTCAAGAATTTCAGAAGCAGATAACTTACTATCTGTTGAACCACTATTTTTACCGGCCAACTTCTGAAGTTCGTTCATTGCGGTCTGATAGCGGGTTATTAATCTGATATTCTCCTGAAGAGATTCGTCCTGCAACTCTCCCTGCTGTTTTTCTACTATATGCACAACGCCCAGATTACGCAGACGTTCCAAGAACTCTTCGTAGCCTTTATGGAGTACCAAAAAGGATATTTTTTTCATCTTTGTAATCATAGCTATGCCTCCTTTTCTTCTTGTTCAGAACGTTTTTCCAAAAGTGATTTAAGAATCTTCTGACTTGATTTGGAGAGATTCTCTTCATCTTCCATAAAACGTTTAATTTTACGTATAGCATCTTCGTAACCAGGAATCTGTACCTTCTCAAAAAGATTAACTTTCTGAGTGGTTTTTTTTCTGGACTTCTCTAACAAATTCAGTTTAGCCTCTGTGAATTCACACAAAATTGCTGCTTTTGCTAGATTCTGCAAGATGTTTATTCCATCATAGTACCACCCCGGAGAATCAAAAAGACTGAACTCCTTTATCTCAAAAATAACATCTTCCAATGTTGGAATCTTTGTGCCTGCTATCTTCTTGGTATCCATTTTTACATCTTTAATCGCAATCAAGGATGTATCGAATTCATTCCATAGCGCAAACATTGATTCATATTGAGAGATATTATTCTCCAGTTCTGCTTCCAGTGTGGCCAGTTCATCTTTACAACGCTTCACCTCTACGCGCAATGCACTCTCCTTACTTTTAATAATAGGAAGAGTCCTTACGCGCACTTTCAACTGCTTTTCAAGCTGCTGAAGCGATGTTTTATTATATTGAAACTTTATTGCCATACTGAAATATTATACTTGTGGCCAATGCTCTTTAACCAGTTCTGCTTTAATATTTACCTCTTCCGGCTTGAAGTATGTAGCAAATAGTTTCCATGCTACATCAAGCATTTCTGTTGTATCTAAATTGACATCAATTGCCAGAAGCTGATTTGAATAATCCTTGGCAAACTTCAAAGTACGATTATCGTAGTCAGTCAGGTCAAAACCGTTCTCCAGCTTTGTTTTTGCGTTTGCAGCATCTGAATACAGACGCACAGCCGCGTTCATTACCTGTGGATGATCCTTACGAGTCTTCTTACCGTTTACCAACTGTTTCAAACGTGATAGTGAACGGAATGGGTCAACAATAACCTTACCAATATCACTGTCTCTGCGCAGGAACAGCTGACCCTCTGTAATATAACCTGTATTATCAGGAACAGCATGGGTAATATCGCCGCCGGAAAGTGTTGTTACCGCAATAATGGTAATTGAACCTCCTGAAGGGAACTGCACTGCCTTTTCGTAAATCTTTGCCAGATCAGAATATAGTGAACCAGGCATTGAATCCTTTGAAGGAATCTGGTCCATACGGTTAGACACAATAGCCAATGCATCTGAATAAGATGTCATATCACTTAACAGTACCAGTACCTTTTCATTCTTCTCAACTGCAAAATACTCTGCCGATGTAAGAGCCATGTCCGGAATAAGCAGACGTTCTACGGCTGGGTCTTCAGTAGTGTTCATGAAACAGATAATACGGTCCAGCGCACCTGCATTGGAGAATACATTCTTAAAGTACAGATAGTCATCGTTAGTCATACCCATACCACCAAGAATAATCTTATCTGCTTTTGCTCTCAGAGCTACTGTAGCCATTACCTGGTTAAATGGCTGGTCAGGGTCTGCAAAGAAAGGAATCTTCTGACCTGACACCAATGTATTGTTCAGGTCGATACCTGCTATACCGGTTGCAATAAGTTCTGATGGCTGTTTTCTACGAACAGGATTCACAGAAGGACCACCAATTTCAACTTCCCTGCCCTCAATAGCCGGACCGCCATCGATTGGATCGCCGTATGCATTGAAGAAACGACCTGATAATTGTTCGCTTACCTTAAGTGATGGAGCTTTACCCATAAATACCACTTCGGCATTTGTAGGAATACCATTTGTTCCCTGGAACACCTGAAGAGTAACTTCGTCGCCGGAAATCTTTACTACCTGAGCCAGCTTACCATCAATCATAGCCAATTCATCATAACCTACACCTGTTGCTTTCAACGAACAGGTAGCTTTGGTTATCTGGCTAATTTTTGTGTATATTTTTTGAAATGCTTTCGTTGTCATAACTCTTGTTTTATGCAATTATACGCTCTGCAATCAACTTATCCAATTCTTCATTGTACTGTTTGTACTGTTCCGACTCAAATACTGCATAGTTCATCTGCTTGCAGATATTGATTATCTTCTTGAAGAAATCTATAACATCCTGGAAATTATCAAAGCTGAATTTAGCCTGACAAATTTCCATTACTCTGTTTACAATTGCCTCCTGGCGTACAATAGGTGTTACAGCATCAACTTCATCGAATGCATCCTGCTGCAGAACAATAAAGTCTATCAATTCTGCCTTCCAGAATGTAACATGATAATCTACAGGCACACCGTCATCACCAAGAATATTAATCTGTTCAGAGATCTCCTTACCTCTTAACAAACGAGTCTTCAGATCGTTAATCTTACCCAGCCACTCGTCATTGATTCTACCGCTGATATACTCTCCAAATTCCGGATAATCCAGATATTTTGAATATGAATCAATTGGGTTGATAGCAGGATAACGTTTCTTATCGGCACGCTCCTGTTCAAGAGCATAGAAACAACGGGCAACCTTCTTGGTATTCTCTGTAACAGGCTCCTTCAGGTTACCACCCGCTGGTGATACTGTTCCGATAAATGTGATAGAACCAGGTTCTCCGTTGTTAAGAACAACATAACCTGCACGACCGTAGAAGTTTGCAATAATTGATGATATATCCATTGGGAACGCATCAGGACCAGGAAGTTCCTCCATACGGTTGGACATCTCACGAAGAGCCTGTGCCCAACGGCTGGTAGAGTCGGCCATAAGCAATACTCTCAAACCCATTGAACGATAATACTCTGCTATAGACATTGCTGTATATACAGATGCTTCACGAGCAGCAACAGGCATGTTTGATGTATTTGCAATAATGATAGTTCTTTCCATCAACTTTCTACCTGTATGTGGGTCATCCAGTTCTGGGAATTCAGTAAAGATTTCTACCACCTCGTTTGCACGTTCACCACATGCAGCTATAATAACGATATCGGCTTCTGCCTGTTTTGATATAGCATGCTGCAACACAGTCTTACCGGTACCAAACGGACCAGGAATAAATCCTGTACCTCCCTCTACAATAGGATTAAGTGTATCAATAGAACGAACACCTGTCTCCAACAGTTTGAATGGACGTGGTTTTTCCTTATAATTAGTCATAGCCAACTTAACAGGCCACTTCTGAATCATATTTACTTCAACCTTTTCGCCTTTAGCATTTTCCAGAACGGCAATAGTGTCTATAATTCTATATTCACCTTCTGCTACAATACTCTTAATAGTGTATGTACCATCCAACTGGAAAGGAGTCATTATCTTCAGTTTCTGAAAATTCTCCTCAACTTCGCCCAACCATGCAGAAGCATTTACCTTATCGCCTACCTTAGCTAATGGAATAAAATGCCATAGTCTGTCATTATCAAGAGGATAAGTATATTCACCTCTCTTCAGGAATACACCGGTCATCTTATCCAGGTCATTCTGCAGACCATCATAGTTATGCGACAGCATACCAGGACCAAGTGTAACCTCCAGCATGTGCTCAGTAAATTCAGCTGTTGCGCCAACCATCAATCCACGTGTACTTTCAAACACCTGAACATAAACATTGTCGCCAACAACTTTAATGACTTCGGCCATCAACTTATCGCCGCCTGTTTCTATAAAACAGATTTCGTTCTGAGCAACAGGGCCATCAACCTTCAATGTTACCATATTGGCAATGACACCACTTACAATACCTTTTGTTGCCATTTATTATCTTATTTTAGTTATTATCTTAATCTAAAGGTACAGATACCTCACTCTTTAAATTGCTTATCAAAGTTCTGAACAACTGCTGTCCTTTCTCTTTATCAAGCGATATCCACCTCTCTACCATTTGTATCTTTTGCAAGAACACAAAAAGTTTCTCTATTGAAAAATAGTTGAAGAAACTGTTCTCTTCCAACCAATTCCATTTTAGCAGATCTATTTTTCTCTCACGCAAAGCCAAATCAGCTTCGTCAAGTACTGTTAGCAGTTCATCCAAATAATCAACTGAAGCAGACAAGCCCCAATCTCTTGCACCTGAAGTTTTTAAAGCTTCAGCCACTTCATTGTTACCTACTACAAAATCTGATGCATTTAAAGAATATTTTCTGGCTGTGTATGCAACCATTAAATTCTTTAAATCCAGATTATACTTGAACCATTCAGCTATAAACTTGTTATCAACTTTTGTTGCATAATCATAGAACATTGCCTTAAGTTTATCTTCCAGTAAGTGAGAAGAAGCAGACTGTTCCATATTGAAATAATCCTGAACAAAATCATACAGATATTTAGGACAATCAAAAGAGACCTTATCGCCCTGTTTTGCCTGTACAATCAGTTCTGCCAGCTGTTCAATCTGCAACAAACCGCCATTAGAACACAATGCACTATTTGCCAATATATTCTCCTGAGATACATTGTTATCTACAACCTTAAGCAGATTCAAGATATTCTGCTGATCATATTGTTGAAAAACTAAATCCACTAACCTTCTGTCCTTCTCGGTAAGAGATGGATAAATCTCCTCCTTAAAGGCAGCAACTGAATAGCTGGATTTCTCTGTTTCAAAAGAGATATCAGCTAAACCGGCTACTAGATAGTAATAATTCATCGACATTAAGAATTAAAAAAGAGTTTCAACAATCTGTGGACGCAAGAAAGCCTTAAAGTAGTTTTCAAACTCCTCCTGACCAAAATTCATCTTATAAGAACCATCTGCCGGTGAAATAGTGAATAGAGTATCCAGACCATTTACCTGATTAATCTGTACACCTTTGTCCAGCATATCCTTTGCCTTTGCCATAAAATAGCTCTTCAGGCTATCAGCATCAGCAACTGAAATAACAATTTCTTCATTCTCAGCCCATTTTGCAGCCAGCTGAAGAATAAACTGATTCAGATAATCCTTATCTCCTGTAAATCCTGATACTTCATTCTTAACAATGGTATCAGTAATTACAGAGGCAACTTCTGATTTTAATGCATTCAAAGCCTGAGATGCATACAATTTCAACTCTTTGGTTGTATTATCAGATACTTCTGCTGCATTCTTTTTAGCAGCCTCAATTATAGCATCTGCCTGAGCCTGGGCATTTGACAAAATCTTTTCAGCTTCAGCCTTAGCTTCGGCCAACACCCTTTCTGCCTCAGCTTGTCCTTTGACAACACCTTCATTATAAATGATGTCTGTCAGTTCCTGAATCTTGTTACTCATATATAATCAAATTTTAGTTATTACTCTTCAATATATTATGCAAAAGTAACAAAAAATGCAGATAACTTACCCATTTTTCAGATATAAATTAGAGATTTTTTAATTGCAAACAGAAAACCTCTTTCAAATCTTTAAACAAATAAAATACAGTAAAACAAATTTACAAAACAAAGGTAAAAATACCTTCAAAAACCACCCAAACAGTAGTGGAAACTGAAGGACTATCTGTGAGAAAATACCGAAGAAGTAATTTGAGCGGAGTAATATGGTGTGTTTGTGAGGCGTGGTCGCCCTGAAATAGAACTTTTTGGATTTAGGACAGAAGACACAAGCGGCATTGGCTCCAAGCAAATACCCAAATAGTAGTGGAAACTGAAGGACTATCTGTGAGAAGCGGAATAGCGCAGCGTAGTGAAGACCGTATAAAAACACAGCATGTCTGAGGAACGTTAGACAGCGAAAGCTGGCTAAAAGTCCGAGTTCTGTGTTTTAGGGATGAACTAAAGCGGAGCAGCTTCGAACAGCTATGTCCTGAAGATCCACTACGACAAACCTACTCTCCCACTTGCGCAGTTCGCATCGCGAACTGCAATCCTTATAAATAAGGTGGATGGTACTGCGCAAGTAACGCAAAAAAAAAGAGCCTCTGGTTAATTACCAAAAGTAAATAATTCGGAGTTGGCTTGCCAACGACCAAGCCCCCTGGAGGGGGTTTGGGGGTGTATAGATAAGGTAAAAACGTCTTTAAAACGCATACATAACAGCCTGAAAAGCTTTAATATGTAACAATAAAAAAAAC
>JAGCKJ010000096.1 GCA_017647575.1 Bacteroidaceae bacterium
ATCCTTGCCGGCTTCTGCCCATGCCGTAGCATAGGTGGAGTGGGTGTGGACCACTCCTCCTATCTCCGGAAATGCTCTATAAAGTGCCAGATGGGTAGGGGTATCTGAAGATGGATTCAGATCGCCCTCAATTATGTTGCCGTTCAAATCTACAACAACCATATCGGACACTTTCATTGTTTCGTAGCTAACTCCGCTTGGCTTGATAACTACCAGACCGCTTTCGCGATCTATACCGCTAACATTACCCCAGGTAAAGATTACCAGTCCGTGTTTTACCAAATCAAGGTTAGCCTTGAATACTTTTTCTTTCAGTTCTTCTAACATCTTCTTACCAAAGTGCTAAGTAAAGGATAATCAAAAGTGCAATAACGCAAGCTGAACCAATCTTGAAGGTCTTGTCTGTGTTGAAAAGTGACAAGTCGATTGACAGAGCCTTTTCGTCCTGTACCTTATTCAATGCGTTAGAACGCAGGTAGATAGCCAGAACAGTGAACATTGCTGTCAGGAAGAATACTGATTCAATACCCCATGAACGCATATATTCGCTGCACATACCAGCTACACCAATCAACAGACATACAGCTGCTGCAATGAACATAATCTTAGACCATTTTAGCTGAGTCTTGATTACGTTTTCGCTCAGTTCTTCAGCCTTTGTAGTCTTCTTGCTGTACAGAGACATTGTGATGAAGATAACTACCAGACAGATGAATACGTAACCCATTCTGAGAAGGAATGGAGTTGCAGGCATCATGAACTTGAACAGGATAGAGAATACGAATGTACCGATAGCAGTAACAACAGCTGCAGCACCAGAAGCACGCTTCCAAAGCAAGCCCAAGCCGAAGATTACAACTACACCCGGATATACGAAACCTGAATATTCCTGAATAATCTGGAATGCCTGGTCAGCACCACCCATGATTGGGTAAACTGCGATAAGAGCAAGAACCAATGCTACAATTGATGTAATACGACCAACATTTACAAGAGTCTTTTCAGAAGCCTTCTTGTTGAAGAACTCTTTATAGATATCCATTGTAAAGATGGTTGATGTTGAGTTGAACATTGAAGCAAGTGATGAGATTACTGCTGCTGCAAGAGCTGCGAATGACAGACCCTTAACGAATACAGGAGTGAAGTTTCTGATCAGGAATGGATAAGCATCGTCTGAACGCTCAATACCACCTGCCAATGAAGCAAACATTTCAGGCTGTTCGCTCATAATGTAGAATGCGCAAACACCTGGGATACATACGATGAAAGGAATCAAAATCTTCAGGAATGCTGCAAATACCATACCCTTCTGAGCTTCGCCAAGACTCTTTGCTGCAAGACCCTTCTGGATGATATACTGGTTGAAACCCCAGTAACCGAGGTTAGTCAGCCACAAAGCACCAACGATAACTGCAATACCTGGGATATCGAAATATGGGTCAGAAGCCTGAGTTGCAGTACCATTGATTACAGGATAGAGTTCTGCGTTACGCTGAACAACCAGGTTGAAGTGTGTATCGCCGTCAATGCTCTTCAAACTGCTGAATACTTCGCCAAGTGCGCCTAATGCACCACCGTCCAGGTTCAACTGGTTAGCAATAACATTCAGAGCTGCGTATGCTGTGATAAGACCACCACCAACAAGGAATGTTACCTGCATAACGTCAGTCCATGCTACAGATGCAAGACCACCGTAGATTGAATAGATACCTGCAACAAGGAAAAGAATCAGGATGATAACCATCAAAGTCATATCAACTTCCATTCCAAGGAACATACCATCAATAGTTGGCAAACCTAAAATCTGCTTAATAGCCAAAGCACCCAACCAAGCTACTGATGTAAGGTTGATGAATACATAGAGGAACAACCAGAAAATTGAGAATGCCAAACCTGTTCCTGAATTGTAACGTTCACGCAGGAACTGAGGAATGGTGTAGATGTTCTTCTTAATCATTGTTGGGAGCAGGAACTTTGCTACTACAAGCAGAGTTGCTGCTGCCATAAGTTCGTAAGCTGCAATAGCAATACCTGATTTGAATGCGGTACCTGACATACCGATAAACTGTTCAGCAGAAATATTAGCTGCAATCAAAGATGCACCTACTGCCCACCATGAAAGAGTGTTACCTGCCAAGAAATAATCCTTGGAATCTTTTTCTTTACCATCTTTGCTACGTGACAAGAATACTCCTAAGAATATCAGTACTGCCAAGTAAACAAAAAATACAAGATAGTCAACGGTCTGGAAACCATTGTTCTTTAATCCATCTAAAACGCTTTGCATTGTTAATTAGTTTTATAGTTAATAATCATTTATTCTACACCGAATTTATAGATACAGTGGCTGTAGTACTCCTGACCTGGTTCCAATGTTGCATCTGGCCAACCTGGAAGGTGAGATTTGTTAGGAGTGTCAGGATACTTCTGTGTCTCCAAGCAGCAACCTGTGCGCTGTTCCATCTTGTTACCCTGTTTGTCTGTACCTGTTCCGTCAAGGAAGTTACCTGAATAGAACTGAATACCCGGCTCGTTTGTATAAACCTCTACATAGATACCTGTAATTGGGCTGTAAAGTTTTGCAGCACACTTGGTGTCGTCACCCTTGGTGTTCAATACCCAGTTGTGGTCATAGCCATTACCGTTCTTCAGCTGTTCGTATTCATATTTGTTAATGTCCTTGCCAATAGCCTTAGGTGATGTGAAATCCATTGGAGTACCCTTTACAGTGATAATTTCACCTGTTGTCATGTATGTGCTGTCACATGGGGTGAAGTTGTCAGCATTCAGAGTAAGAATGTGGTTTGTAACAGGGATTGAATGGTCACCATTCAGGTTAAAGTAGCTGTGGTTTGTCAGGTTAACAACAGTCTTTTTGTCTGTTGTGGCCTTCCATACAATGTCAATAGCATTGTCATCTGTTAGTGTATAGGTTACAGTAGCTACTACGTTACCTGGGAAGCCTGCTTCGCCATCAGGTGAATTCATTACCAATGTGATGCTCTTTTTGTCAACAGATTTTACATCGTAAACAAGATTCTGCCAACCCATTGGTTCTGGCTCTAATGTGCAACCTCCGTGCAGACAGTGGCCAAAGTTGTTCTGTGGCAACTGATATGTAACGCCGTTCAATGTTATCTGGCCCTGATTGATTCTGTTTGCGTATCTACCTACGCTTGAACCAAAGTCGCTTGCCAAAGTTGTGTAATCCTTGATGTTTGAAAAACCAATTACAGCATCCTGCAGGTTACCATCACGGTCAGGAACCATAACTGCTACTATACGAGCACCAAAGTTTGTAACCCAAACCTCTGCACCGTTTGAATTTGTCAGACAGTACAAATCGGTCTTTTTGCCAATGAATTCACTCTGGAAATCTGCCTGATTCAGAACTCCTGAATTCTCGCTTTTTGTGCAACTGATAGTCAATAGACTACCAATAGCCAGCATTGCAATAAAAATCTTTTTCATTGTTGTTATTGTTTAAATTGTTACTATAATTTTCTAGCTCCTTCGCCAATCACTATTTCATAAACTTCCGGTTTGTGACCAAACTTTTCACTGAATAGTGTAACTGCCTTCTCTACAAAAGCGTCGTGGATAGATTCCGGAATCAGGTTGATAGTACAGCCTCCGAATCCACCGCCCATAACACGGCTGCCTTTTACTCCGTACTCTTCTGCAAGCGATGCCAGGAAGTCCAGTTCATCGCAACTTACAGTGTACTCTTTGCTTAATCCCCAGTGAGTACCAAACATCATCCTGCCAACAGTGTCGTAATCGCCCTCTTTCAGAGAATTGCAGACTGTCAGAACTCTTTCTGTCTCTTCTATAACATACTTGGCTCTGCTGAAATCTGTTTCGTCAAGTTCAGCTTTTACCTCTAAAAGCATATCAATGGTAGCTTCTCTTAATGAATCTACCCCCGGATGGTTTCTTGATATATGTTCCACAACTCTTTCGCAACTCTCTCTGCGTTCGTTGTATTCAGTACCCAATGAGTGCTTTACGCATGAATTGATAAGGGTCAGTCTGTAGCCTTCCGGTTTGAAAGGGAAGTATTCATATTCCAGTGTTTTGCAATCCAGTCTGATAAGGCAATCTTTTTTGCCAAATAGCGATGCAAACTGGTCCATTATTCCGCATTTTACTCCGCAATAGTTGTGTTCTGTGGCCTGTCCTATCTTAGCCAGTTCAAAACGATCTATCTTGTTGTCTGCAAAAATATCGTTAAGAGCAACAGAGAATACGTTCTCCAGTGCTGCTGATGATGACATTCCTGAACCTGCTGGAATATTGCCTGTGAATGCTGCGTCAAAACCTTTGATTTCTACTCCGCGTTTTATCATCTCCTTGCAAACTCCAAAAATATAGCAAGCCCAATGTTGATTGGGCTTTGATTCCTGGTTGATTGCAAATTCAATATATTGCTGTTCTGCAGGCATATCCATGGCATAAACACGAACTATGTCAAGACCATTTGCGCATATTTCAGCTGTTATGCCCTTATCTACAGCACCAGGCATTACAAATCCGTTGTTGTAGTCGGTATGCTCACCAATAAGGTTGATTCTGCCAGGGGCAAAATAGAGACTACCGCTGCAACCGAATTTCTCTGCAAAGAATATGTTGAGATTTGATGTTTCCATTTAAATGCAGATTATTCTACTCCAAAACGATAAATGGTGGTCTGTGTGTAAACTTCGCCCGGATTCAGGACTGTGCTTGGGAAGTATGGTCTGTTTGGACTGTCTGGGAAGTGCTGAGCTTCAAAACAGATAGCGCAACGTTTAGGTAGTGTGGAACCATGTGCGCATGTGCTGCCACTGCACCAGTTTCCGGTATAAACCTGAACACCCGGTTCTGTTGTGTAACACTCCAGGAAGCGTCCGCTTTCCGGATCGTAACACTTAACGGCAAAGCTTAATTCGCCCGGTTCTCTCTTGTTCAATACCCAGCAGTGGTCGTAACCGTTACCGTTTGCTGTCTGTTCTGAACCCTCTATTCTTTCACCAATCTTGTGAGGTGTTGTAAAATCGAATGCAGTACCCTTTACACTGTCAACTGTGCCTAAAGGAATTGCAGTTTCGTCAATTGGAATGTAGTGATCAGCATTAACTGTCAGATCGTAATCCAGTATTGATGGGGTATCTTTACGCATGCCATTCAGATTGAAGTATGCATGCTGTGTAAGATTCAGAATAGTCTTTTTATCTGTTGTAGCTTCGTATTCAATTACCAGTTCATTGCTGTCGGTCAGCTTGTAAGTAACATCGATGCTCAATGTGCCTGGGAATCCCTCTTCACCATCGGCTGCAGTGTAGTGCAGCTTCAATGTCTGCTGATCTGTCTGCTCTGCATCCCAAACGCGCTTGTGGAAACCTGTAGGACCACCATGCAAATGGTTTACTCCGTTGTTTAGTGCTACTGAATACTGCTTTCCGTCAAGTGTGAACTTACCTGCTGCAATGCGGTTGCCGTAACGTCCTATTAATGTACTCAGGAACTCTTCCTTACTGTTCATTACGTTTTCCAGACTGTCATGTCCCATTACTACGCTGGCCATTTTGCCATCTCTGTCGGGCATCATGATTGACAGCAACGCACCAGCAAAGTTGGTGGCAGCAATCTCGCATCCGTTTTTGTTCTTAAGTATGTATAAATCAGTCTTTTTACCTTGAACGGTACTCTGGAAATCTTCTCTCTTTAAACCTGAAAGGTTGTTCTCTACGTAGAAACTGCTCATATTGATATCTCGTTAATTGGTTACTATATGTTAATAACAAGGCAAATTAACGAAAAATCAATTTTTAAAGCAAATTATTAGGGATAAAAATCAACCTTGAATAAAGAATTCTACCATACTTAAAAGGTCAGAAACAATGAATGTGCTGCCGCCTACAAAGATAAAGTCGTTTGCAGAGGCCTCAGCTCTTGCTGCTGCTATTGCTTGAGGTACGGTGTTGTAGGTGTTTCCGTGCAGGCCTAATGATATGGCTATCTTCTGAATCTCGGACGCACTCATGCTGCGTTCTATGCTTGCCTGCGTAAAATAGTATTTGGCACTCTTTGGCAATAAAGAGAGAGTTTCGCTTATGTCTTTGTCTTTTACCATGCCTATCACTATTCTGATGTTACTGTACAATCCGTTCTCCAGATATTGCTGTAGCTGTTCTGCTATATGTTTGATACCATGGCTGTTGTGGGCTGTATCGCATACAATGAGCGGGTGTGTTGACACCTTTTGCCATCTGCCTCTCAATCCGGTCAGTTCAATAACCGATGAAAAACCTCTCAGTATGTCGTTGTCAGAAATTTTAAAGCCAATCTTACGCAATGCTTCAACAGAATGTAAAATAGTGTTTGCATTTATCCTTTGGCAAAAACCTGCCAGTTCGCTCTTTATTGATGGGATGTACTTTGTGTGGTAACAGATGGAATCTACAGTACGTTCATCTTCTGAAAGTATAAGATTGTCATCCTGCGCAAAGTCAATATTTGATGCAGTTTCTGATGCTTTCGCTTCAAAAACGGCTTTTGTTTCCGGTGTGTATTCTCCTATAACTACAGGTGTTTTAGGTTTGATAATTCCGGCCTTTTCATTGGCAATCTGCTCAAGAGTGTTGCCTAAAAATGCTGTGTGGTCAAAACCGATATTTGTAATGACTGATAGCACAGGCTTGATGATGTTGGTGCAGTCCAGACGGCCTCCCAGACCTGTCTCTATTACCGCTACATCAACCTCTCTTTCAGCGAAATAGCTGAATGCCATTGCTGTAGTTATTTCAAAGAATGAGGGCTTGATGTCTTCAATTACATCCTTGTAATCTTCAATGAATTTTATTACAAAATTCTGCTCTATGGGTTGACCGTTTATTCTTATTCTCTCCCTGAAATCCACTAAGTGTGGCGAAGTGTACAGACCTACGCGCAGTCCGGTAGATTGCAGGATTCCAGCCAATGTGTGTGAAACACTGCCTTTGCCATTTGTACCTGCTATATGTATGCTCTTGAACAATTTATGCGGGTGTCCGGTCATGTTGTCCAGTATAACAGTATTGGACAGTCCCTCTTTGTATGCTCTGTTGCCTACGTTCTGAAACATAGGAGCTTTTGAATAGAGATACTCTATTGTCTGGTTGTAGGTTGTCATCTATTAATCAATCAAAGAGATTTCTGAATTTTTTGAAGATCTTTTCTTTTATGCTCAAATTCGGTTTGAAATTATCTGACGATGATAGCTTCTCAATTGTAGCTTTTTCATCCTTTGACAGACTTTCCGGTATATATACGCTTACGTTTACCAGCATATCGCCTTTTCTGCTGCTGTGAAGAACAGGCAGACCCTTGTCGCGAAGTCTTAATACCTTACCTGGTTGAGTTCCCGGTTCAATCTTTAACTTTACAGCTCCATCAATGGTCGGTACCTCTACTGTTCCGCCTAAGATGGCTTGTGGTACTGTAAGCAACAGATTGTATATCAGGTCGTTTTCGTCACGAATAAGATCCTTGTGCTGCTGCTCTTCAATTAGTATGAGAAGGTTGCCGTTATAGCCGTTGTGTTTGCCGGCGTTACCTTTGCCTTCCACTACCAGTTGCATGCCGTCAGCTACACCTGCAGGTATATTAACCTCTACAAGTTCTTCTCCGTAAACCACGCCGTCTCCACTGCAATGCGGACAACGGTTCTTTATGATTTTACCCTCACCGTTACAACGTGGGCAGACAGTCTGTGTCTGCATCATTCCAAAGATGCTCTGCTGGGTTTTGATTACTGTTCCTGTTCCGTTGCAATCCGGGCAGGTCTCTGTTCCTGAACCATTTTCTGCACCGGTTCCCTTACAGTGAGTACATGGAACTAACTTTTTGATTTTGAATTTTTTAGTAACTCCTGTGCTGATTTCCTGCAGTGTCAGGGATACCTTAATTCTTACGTCAGCTCCTTTGAATTTGCGTTCACCACTGCGGGCACGGCTCTGGCCGCCACCAAAACCACCAAAACCGCCAAATCCGCCACCGCTGAAAATGTCGCCGAACATGGAGAAGATGTCATCCATGGACATTCCACCTCCAAATCCGCCACCGCCACCGGTTGCGTTCAGTCCTTCAAAGCCAAACTGATCATATTTGCTGCGCTTGTCAGGGTCGCTAAGCACGCCGTAAGCTTCTGCAGCCTCTTTGAACTTCTCTTCGGCCTCTTTGTTGTCAGGGTTTCTGTCCGGGTGGTACTGGATAGCCTTCTTCTTATATGCTTTCTTGATTTCGTCGGCAGTGGCATTTTTTGCCACTCCAAGTACTTCGTAGTAATCTCTTTTTGCCATAATATGGTTTTAGCTTATTGTGCAACAGCTACTTGAGCGTGTCTTAAAACTTTGTCGTGTAGTTTGTAACCATCTCTTGTGCAGTCTATCACTTTGCCTTTGGACTCTTCGTCCTGAGCAGGTATAAGAGCTATGGCTTCGTGAAAGTCTGTGTCAAAAACTTCTCCTACAGGAGATATTTTTTGTAGTCCATCCTGTTGCAAAGTATGCATCAGTTTGTTGTATATAATCTCTATGCCCTCTTTTAAAGCATTGAAATCGTTGTTGTTGGCAGAATTTTTAATGGCACGCTCCAAATCGTCAATAAATGGCAGCAGATCTGTAAGTATGTCGGCCGATGCGTTCTTTATCAGTTCGGCTTTCTCCTTAATGGTGCGTTTGCGATAATTGTCGAATTCGGCTACCTGACGTAAATATTTGTCCTGCAGCTCTTCTATGGTTGCGTTGGCTGTTGCAAGCTGAGCCTCTGCACTATCTTCCTGTGCAGCATTTTCTTCATTGATGTTTTCTTCATTATTGCTCTCAGTTGCAGCTGCCTCCTGTTCTGCATTTTCGTTGTATTTCAATTCCTCTTCTGACATATTTGTAATACCTTTAAATTCACAAATTAGACTGAGCAAAATCCTTGCCACACTACTTTGGTGACAGGTTGTCAGTTAAAACTTCAAAATTAGTATATTTTTCTCATAATATCGCTTATTTGTGTTATTTTCGCAGAGCTAAACAGATAAATATGATGTGTAAGAGATTGGGAGTGCTGTTTGTGTTGTCTATGTTGCAGTTTGCTGCTTATGCACAGGATAATGCACATCAGCAGTACATTAACAAATATAGCAGTCTGGCGGTGTCGCAGATGAAGAAATATGGTATTCCTGCCAGTATAACGTTGGCGCAGGGACTTTTGGAATCGGATGCCGGCAGAAGTATGCTTGCAGTAGAAGGCAATAACCATTTCGGTATAAAGTGTCATTCAGACTGGACCGGTAAAAGAATGTATCATGACGATGACAGACGTGATGATTGTTTTCGTGTTTATAAGAGTGTTGAAGGCTCTTTTGAAGACCACTCTATCTTTTTGACAACACATAGCAGATATGCCTCTTTATTCGATTTAAAACCAACAGATTACAAAGGCTGGGCCAGGGGACTGAAAAAGGCTGGCTATGCTACCAATCCGGCCTATGCAGAGAAACTTATTGAGATAATAGAAAGGTATGATCTAGACAGGTATGACAAGGGTTCCTTTAGCTTGTTCGCTACAGCTGATAAAGATCAGGATGAAACAGTTTTTGCACATCAGCCGTACATTTCAAACAAGATTCTCTATGTAAGAATAAATGAGGGTGAATCATTAAAGGATATTGCCAAAGAGTTTGATCTAACCCGTATGAAACTTCGCCGGGTAAATGAGATAGATCGTGGATATGTGCCTGAACCGGGAAGTGTTATATATCTGGGCAGAAAGAGGGCAAAAGCTGATAAAAAATATCAGTTCCATACCGTTAGAAGTGGTGAAAGTATTTGGTCTATTTCACAACTTTACGGAGTAAGAATGAAGCCTTTGATGAGACGTAATAATCTTGATGAGAATAGTCAAATAGAAGTAGGTAATATATTGGAAGTGAGATAAATAATAAAGGAGCCGAACGGCTCCTTTATTGTTTTCTTACACTAGTTCGTGTTCCTCTTTCACATCTATTTCCGAACCATCAGGTTCAAAGAATTTGTATGAAAGGAATGGCAGGCTCTGATCTGGGATTATTTTTATACCCCAGCCGTACTTGAATCTCCATTTCAGTTTCAGAGGTAACAGACCTTTGGAAATAAAAGCTTCTACATACGGGTGTATGTGCAGCTTGAATTGTTTTTTCTTCATCTCTTCCACTATGTACGCAATCTTGCTTTCTATCTTGTCTGTCAGCAGGATAGATGGTGGAATGGTTCCTTTTCCAAAACAGGTTGGGCAGGTTTCGTCAACAGGAACGTTGATAACTGCTCTCACTCTTTGACGTGTTATCTGCATCAGTCCAAATTTACTTAAAGGCAGAATGGTGTGCTTGGCTCTGTCGCGTTGCATGTTCTGGCACATTCTTTCATAGAGCTTCTGCTTGTCTTCAGCTAAAGTCATATCTATGAAATCTACTACAATAATGCCACCCATGTCTCTCAGACGTAGTTGTCTGGCTAATTCATCGGCCGCGCCTAAATTTACCTCTAATGCATTCTCTTCCTGACTGCCTGCTTTGATTCTGTGACCACTATTGACATCTACTACATGTAGCGCTTCTGTATGTTCAATGATAAGGTATGCTCCGCTTTTGTATGATACTATTTTTCCGAACGATGATTTTATCTGCTTTGTGATACCAAAATTGTCAAAGATAGACAATTCGCCTTTGTAAAGCTTTACAATGTTGGTGCGTTCCGGAATGATAATGGAGACATAGTCCTTTATTTCATTGTATGTCTTTTCGTCATCTACGTAAATTGATTCGTATGACGGATTGAGTAGATCTCTGAGCAGTGCTATGGTTCTGCTGGTCTCTTCGTAGATCAGCTTTGGAGGTTTTACTGCCTGATGAGCTTTTGCAAGCGATTCTTCCCATCTGTGGTATAGAATGGACAATTCGTTATCCAGTTCTGCAACCTTTTTTCCTTCTGCAACGGTTCTTACTATTACGCCGCAGTTCTTGGGTTTAATGCTCTGTATGAGCTGTTTTAACCTTGCTTTTTCTTCTCCCGATTTGATTTTTGATGATACCGATACTTTGTCGGTGAATGGGATAAGTACCAAATATCGTCCGGCAAACGATAATTCGCAGGTTAATCTTGGGCCCTTGGTGGATATAGGCTCTTTGGTTATCTGTACAAGAACTTCGTCGCCTTGTTGTATAACGTTTGTTATTCCACCGTTAGGTTCGCTGCGCTCCTCCAGCAGTTCCGCTTTAGCAAATGGCAACATCTTTTTCTTGTTGCTCTGCAGCTGCTTGAGATACTGTTGTGTAGATGTAAATTGTGGTCCTAAATCCTGATAGTGAAGAAAAGCTTCCTTGTCTGAACCTATGTCAACGAAACAAGCATTCAAACCGGGCATCATCTTTTTTACCCTGCCCAGATAGATGTTGCCAACCGAAAATGTCATCTCCATGCTCTCTTTCTGGTATTCAACCAGTCTGTCATCTTCTGTGATGGCGATGGAAATGTCCTTAGGTTGTACGTTAATGATAAGTTCGCTAGTCATCTAATGGTTTTTTAGGATTACACTCTAAAACAAAGAACAAACTTGTTTTGAAAAGTATTGTCTTTCAGCAAGTTTGTTCTTTGTACTTTTTCTGACAGAGACTTATTTGCTCTTATGTCTGTTCTTTCTCAGTCTCTTTTTACGCTTATGCGTTGACATCTTGTGTCTTTTTTTCTTTTTACCGCTTGGCATAGTTCAAAATTTATTATGATTATTATTATTTTCTAACTGCTGAAGCAAAAACTTTTGCAGGTTTGAATGCTGGTATATTGTGCTCAGGTACTGTAATTGTAGTGTTCTTGAGAATATCTCTTGCAGCCTTTGCAGCTCTCTTCTTAACGATGAAGCTACCGAAACCTCTTAAATATACGTTTTCTTCCTTAGCAAGTGCGTCCTTAACGACTTCCATGAATCCTTCTACACAATTCAAAACATCAGCTTTATCGAGGCCAGTTTTGCTTGCAATCTCCTTTACAACTTCTACTTTAGTCATAACCTAATTTATTTTTATTCAAATATCATTTAAATTTTTCGAGTTGCAAATTTAGTTCTTTTGAATATACTCGCAAAAGATTTTGCAGTTATTTTTAAGATTTTGTGTGAAATAATGTAACAGCTCTTCTTATATGCAGAACTTGTTGCGCATTATCGAAAGTTTGTAGTATATTTGCCAATGTAATTTTTTAATACCAATTATTATGTCAGTAAACAAAGTAATTTTGATTGGTAACGTAGGAAAGGATCCGGAAGTAAGATATCTGGATAATCACGTTTGTGTAGCAAATCTCACACTTGCTACAACAGACCGTGCATATACGTTACAGAATGGTACTCAGGTACCGGAAAGAACAGAGTGGCACAATCTTGTCTTTTGGCGCGGATTGGCAGAGACTGTTGAGAAATTTGTACACAAAGGAGACAAACTCTATGTAGAAGGCGCAATCAGGTATCGTAATTATGATGACCAGAATGGCGTTAAAAGGTATGTAACGGAAATTTTTGTTGATTCTTTTGAAATGTTGTCTTCAAAATCTCAGCAGAAACCGCAGCAGGAAGTTTCCGCTCAGGCCCAAAAACCTGAGGCTCAGATTCCTCCTAAATCGGATTCCGATTTGCCGTTCTGAATTAGAAAATAAGGAAACAGATAATGGATAGTTTGTTAGGCATCACATTTCAGTCTCCTACGATAGGGACCGTTATCGCTTTGGTAACGGCCCTCTTGTTATTGACTGTATCGGCATTTGTTTCAGCATCAGAGATTGCGTTCTTCTCTATGTCGCCGGAAGATATCAGAGCAATTAAACGTGGCGAATTCAATGCAGACAGAAGGGCTGATAATTTGCTGGGCGATTCAGAACGATTGCTGGCTACAATACTTATAGCAAATAATCTGGTTAATGTGGCTATAATCCTGTTGCTGGACCTCTCTTTCAGTCAGATTGTCAATTTTGGAAGTGCTGAATGGCTGGAATTTGTGGTACTTACTGTGCTGCTTACTTTTGTGGTGCTACTATTCGGTGAAATAATTCCAAAGCTCTATGCTTCAAACAATTCATTGTCGTTTGTGCGCAGGGCTTCGTCTGTTTTGTCGGCTCTTGTGACAGTGCTCAGACCACTGTCATCACTGTTGATGAAATCAAATGTGCTGGCCGACAAATTTGTAAAAAAGAAGAAATACAGCATCTCTGTAGATGAACTTGAACATGCGTTGGAATTGACTGATGCAGACGATATACATGAAGAACAGGAGATGCTTGAAGGTGTAATCCGTTTTGGTGATGAAACGGTGGTGGATATAATGACCTCTCGCCTTGATATGGTGATGCTTGACATTAAATCATCCTTTGGTGATGTGATGAAGTGTATAGCAGAAAATATCTATTCCAGAGTGCCGGTATATTCAGGAACTTCTGATAATATAAAAGGTGTACTTTACATAAAGGATCTTATACCGTATCTGGAGAAGGGTGACAATTTCAGATGGCAATCGCTTATACGTCCTGCTTTCTTTGTGCCGGAGTCAAAGATGATAGATGATCTTCTGCATGATTTTCAGACAGGAAGAATCCATATTGCGATAGTGGTGGATGAATTTGGTGGGACATCAGGGCTGGTTACATTGGAAGATGTAATTGAAGAGATTTTAGGTGAAATAAATGATGAATTTGATGAAGATGATTCATTGTATGTGGAACTGGACGAAAATCGTTATGTCTTTGATGGTAAAATTCCTCTGATAGAATTCTTTAAGGTGGTAGATCTGGATGAACAGGATTATCTTTCTGAGATGGGTGAAGCCGATACGCTGGCAGGCTGGCTGCTTGAAATGAAGGGCGATTTTCCAAGAAAAGGTGAAGAACTGAAATGTAAGGAAATTGTTTTTAAGGTAATAGAAAAGAAGGATAGAAGAATATCCAGGATTCAAGTTGTCATAAAGAAAAGATAATTATAACCTGTTATATGGCTCTTTACAAGACAATAAAATGTAAAGAAGGTGCTTTGCTGGGCGTATGGAAGATTGATGAAACTCCAGAAGATCTGCTCTCTTTATATCCGGATGATCAGGAGTTGCAACAACTGTACGTAACTAAAATCAATGCTCAGAGATTATTGGAAAAGATGGCAGTCAGGGTGCTGCTTCACACATTACTTCCGGATCCTCCGGTTAGTATTCACTATGAACCAACAGGTAAACCTATATTGAATGGCGGTGAACTGAATGTAAGTATTTCTCATACAAAAGGTTTTGTCGCTGTAATTATTGCGCCATTCCGGCATTCTGTAGGTGTTGATATAGAACCTATTTCGGATAGAGTGGTTAAAGTGGCTGCCAGATTTATGGGTGATAAAGAGTATGAATCCCTTATGCATAATTCTGATAAGAGTGTGGCTACTATATGCTGGTCAGCAAAAGAGGCGTTGTATAAGATATTGGGTAAACCTGTGGTGGATTTCAGAAATTCTATGTGTCTTTCATCTTTTCCTGTAGCTGACAGTGGAGAAATAAGCGTTGAAATATTTACGGAAACAAAACAAACTTTTCTTCTTGATTATGTTATCTTTGATAGCATCGTCTTGGTATGGGCTGAATATGTTCGTTGATTGATATAGAATTTTGTAAATTTTGTAAAAACTACACAATAATGAACATTTAAATTTTAACTTTGCAGTTTGTAATAATATCATCGACAATGAAAACTATTTGTAAATTATTTGTAGGCTTTTGTATTGCCACAGTTGCGGGTCTTACATCGTGTGTATCTACTACAGATGAATTGGACCTGAACAAGGAGATTAAACTTGATATGCATATTGCACAGTCAGGTTTGTCTTTGCCTGTAGGAAATTTGAGTAAGATCTATCTGGATTCATTGATTCAGGTGGATATGGACGATCCCGATGCTCTGATAACAAAACTGGATGGCTCCCTCTATGGTATATCTATAAAAGATAGCATTGATAAAATCACCATTGATGTGGATGAAATCAGTTTTGAAATAGACAATCCTGAAATAGATCCTATTGAAATTTCTTTTGAAGATCCTACACCGGAGAACGTAAAACTGGACAGAACAGAAGAGACTTTCAGTGTAGATATTGATGAAATAGATTTGGAAACGATAAACGAATCGCTTCCTATGTTTAGCAAATCGCAAAACAACAATCCTTTGGAAGTAGAAGGTCTG
>JAGCKJ010000097.1 GCA_017647575.1 Bacteroidaceae bacterium
ACGTTTGACATTGAGATATGAAGTTTACCATCGTTATCCTTTGAAGCTGTAGCACTCATCAATGGCAATGGTCTGTTTGCACCCTCTGATGGATTTGCTTCATAACGTTCGTTACGAACCAGCTTAACATCTATACCCTCCATTTCAAGTGGAATATACTTTGCATCCATGTGAGGCTTGTACATCTTGAAGATATAGTATGTTGGAGTAAGAACCATCTGATCCTCCTTTGTAAGAATCATAGCCTGCAGTACGTTAGCAACCTGAGCAATGTTACACATCTTGATTCTGTCTGCATACTTGTGGAATACGTCCAATGACAAAGATGCTACAAAAGCATCGCGCATTGTATTCTGCTGGAACAGCTGTGTACCTGGTTCTGGTTCCCACCATGTACCCCATTCGTCAACGAACAATGGAATCTTATTTTCCGGGTCATATTCTGACATAATGGCAAGGTGCTTCTCAATTACAGGCTCAATACCAAGACACTTACCAAGACACCAGTAATATTCCTCTTCTGAGAAACCTACTGCAGGAGCCTTGCTGCCTACCCAACCTGATACTGTATAGTAGTGCAATGATACTGCGTTCATCATTGAACCTACCTTATCCATAAGAACCTCTGTCCACTTATAATCATAGTCAGATGCACCGCTGGCAATCTTGAAGATTCTGGTACCACTATAGTCGCGGCAATAGGTCTGGTATCTGCGGAAAATATCTGAATAGTATTCAGGTGTCATATTTCCACCACAACCCCAAGCTTCGTTACCAATACCGATATACTTTACCTTCCATGGCTCTTCACGACCATTCTGCTTACGCAATCTTGCCATTGGGCCATCAGCAGCATTCATATATTCAATCCACTGAGCAGCTTCCTGAACAGAACCGCTACCTACGTTAAGGCTGATATAAGGTTCGCAACCAAGAATTTCACAAAGATTCAGGAATTCATGAGTACCGAAGCTGTTATCTTCTACTATGCCACCCCAGTTGTTATTCACCATACGAGGACGATTCTCCTTTGGACCAATACCATCCATCCAGTGATATTCATCTGCAAAGCAACCACCCGGCCAACGCATTACTGGAACTTCAAGTTCCTTCAATGCTTCAAGAACGTCATTACGATATCCCTGTGTGTTTGGAATATCAGAATCTTCACCTACCCAAAGGCCACCATAGATACATGTACCTAAATGTTCTGAGAACTGACCGTAGATGTTTTTGTCAATAACACTACCTGGTTTGTCTGCATGAACCGTAATTGTTATCGCATCTTTTGCACTAACTGACATTGTCAATGCCAAAGCCAATAATGTTGTAATTTTTTTCATAAATAGTTATATTAAATTTGTTTATCTCATTAATCAGTTACCTGCAATATTTTACAAAGTTAAAAAAAGCATTCTGTTTTCACAATTATTTCATTCATTATCTCATCATTCTTATTTTGGGTTATGCAATTAAAAGGATAACTTTGCCGGATAAACCATAAAATTATGAGTAAGACAAAGACAATATCTATCTGGATTGCAAATATAGTTGCAATAGCATTGATCAGCTTCACATTTCGCTGTTTCAAGCTAATAGTATCCCCTCAAATACAATCAACCGATTTCAGTATCTACATAACCCCTGACAATAATTCAGAAGAGATTATTGAGATGATACAATCAAATGATACTGAGGCAAATCTGATTGGTTTGAAATGGATACTGAAGTTAAAGAAATATGATGACAACAGACATTCAGGACATTACATTATCAGAAGAGGATTCAGTTCAAAAAACATAGCCGACATTTTAAGTGCAGGAATGCAAACCCCTGTAAAAGTTGTCATCAACAGCGCCAGAACCATTAATCAGATTGCATCTGCTGTTTCCGGACAACTAATGATAGACTCCACTACAATTGCGAACAGACTTAGCGACATTGAATATCTGAAGAGTAAGGGGTTCGACAAGGACAATGTATTTTACCTGATCATACCAAATACGTACGAATTTTACTGGAATATCTCTGTCGATGGATTTATTGAGAGAATGATAAAAGAGAGAAATAGTTTCTGGAACAATGAGAGAATAGAAAAGGCGAAAAGCATAGGTTTAACACCAGAACAGGTAATGACATTAGCATCAATCGTAGAAGAGGAGACTGCCAAAAACGAAGAACTGCCTGTTGTTGCCGGTTTATATATTAACAGATTAAACAGAGGAATGTTACTACAGGCCGACCCTACAGTTATATATGCTCTGGGAGGTGAACGTCCAAAACGCGTGTTGAACAAGCATTTAGAGGTAGATTCACCATACAACACCTACAAATATGCAGGTTTACCACCGGCACCTATACGTTTTGTAAATATAAAATCAATAAATGCTGTATTAAACTACACCAAGCACAAATACTTGTACATGTGCGCAAAAGAGGATTTTTCAGGTTATCATAATTTTGCCACTACGCTATCACAACACAACGCAAACGCAAGTAGATATCAACGCGCACTATCTCGCAGATAAAAAAATCAGGGGCAGCTCATTATTTCAGTATGAACCGCCCCTGAATATTTAACAGACTAATCTTATCTGATATATATTTTCTTTCCGCCTACAATATAAAGACCGGCAGGAAGTGTTTCTATATCTTCCATCAACATCTGTGAAGCCACCTTCTGTCCCATCAGATTATAAACATCTACTACTGCTGGTAACAATTCCTCTTCATCAGCAATAACCGGCTCGAAACTTGCAGCCACAGCATACTTTTCAAATGTATCCACAATTTTCAGATATGATTTCTTAGCCGCAAAGTTGGGTTCAAACAGCAATGGTTTTGTCTGCTCACAATTCTCCAACCATGATTTGTTATCAGCAATACCCCAAACCACCATAGATGGAGCATTGTCATAACGGCATATAATATCTGCTAATCCTGCATACTTGGTAGCCTGAGTTGTCTGCTCTGAACTGGTGCTTGGATTACTTCCTGGCATATCAAGCTCAGTGATAATACATTTCAGACCTAATTTCTCAAATTCCTGAACAGTCTTCTCTATCTCATCTACTCTTAAATTTCCTACAGATGTATGCATCTGCATTCCTACACCGTGAATTGGAATACCATCCTCTTTCAAACGCTTTGCAAGGTTATACATTCCGTGAGTCTTACCATTTTCATAATGGCCACCACCCCAATGACCTATATTATAGTCATTGATATACAAAATTGCGTCAGGATCTGCCTGGTGAGCCCACACAAACGCTGAATCTATAAACTCTTCACCACATCTTTCATACCATACGGAATTTGTGCGTAGTTGATAACCTCCTCCCACACCAGGGTTCTGGCCATCCTGCAACACCTCATTAACAACATCCCATTCAGTAATCTTTCCCTTCCAGTGGCCAACTACCTTGAATATATGATTCTTCAGAATGTCAAGCATCTCTTTCTTGCTATACTTGCCATCATGCACCCACTGCGATGTCTGTGAATGCCATGCCAATGTATGGCCACGTACCTCCATATCATATTTCTGAGCAAAGTTCACAATTGCATCGCCCTGACTGAAGTTAAAGTTATTTCTGCTTGGTTCTGTAGCATCAAACTTCATTGCGTTTTCACCAACAAGCATATTAAAGTTTCTGTAGATAGTCTGGCCTTCTCTTGTAGAAGCATTCAACTGATTAGGACTTACACATACACCTAAATTCTTACCAATCTGATCTGCATGATAACGTGCAGTCTGCAGTGGATCTGTATAATCGTAATTGTAATTAACTGACCAGAAATATATGTCATCCAAATAATACTCTACATTCTTAATGTTAAAACCAATTCTGAATTTTTTAGATACTGAAGAAACCTTATTTACACCATATGACAATGTAGTCTCTACAGATACGGGAGCATTAATATCTCCTGAATTTGTTTTTAATGACACTGTATTGCCAAAGCTTAAAGTAAAGGTACCTTTAAAGGTCTCTGGCTGGCCATCTGGTCTCAATATAGTAAATGTAAGTGTATGAAATTCGCCTGATGCTTTAGTACCTGTCATTCCATTTGGAATTTCAAACTCAATATATGAAGCTACATCACCAACCTTCACATGAAGTACATTACCAAAACCTGTTGCAGAATTTTCATCTTTGATTACTGTTGCAGATGAAATATCTGAATCCACTACTGCACCGGTTACATCATAAACTTTAAACTGAGTACCTAAATCCTCATAGTTAAAATTATGAACCAGTGTTTTTTTATCTGCCGCAAAGGAGAAGCTAAAACAGATAAAACAAATAAAAAGAAGTAGAATTTTCCTCATAAGCTATCAATTTTAAATTAGTATTTCAAAAAAATAAAAACCGCATCGGTGATGTGATGAGAACTCCTAAGTACAAGATTTGAGTGCCCTGTTCCTTTGTAATCCACCGACTCAAGGTTACTCCTTTCGGAGCGTGGCCCGCCATTGGAAGCAGAAGCTATACCTCGGTTCTCTAAATTATTTGATGAGTCTCCCGATCTAGCCCGACGCGGTTATACAAAGATATATGAAATCTATTCAACAACAAAACAGATTTCAAAAAAATATGTGCAGACACCTTAGTATCTGCACATATTATACTATTCTGCTTCTAGATTACTTTACCTTAGCAACGATAGCCTTGAATGCTTCAGGGTTATTCATAGCGAGGTCAGCCAACACCTTACGGTTAATCTCTATACCAGCCTTGTGGATTGCACCCATTAGCTGTGAATAGTTCATACCTTCCAAGCGAGCAGCTGCATTGATACGCTGAATCCACAATGCACGGAACTCTCTTTTCTTAGCTTTGCGGTCGCGATAAGCGTATGTAAGACCCTTTTCCCAAGTATTCTTAGCAACGGTCCAAACATTCTTTCTTGCACCAAAATAACCTCTTGTAAGGCCTAAAATTCTTTTTCTCTTTGCTCTTGAAGCAACGTGATTTACTGATCTTGGCATAATTGTTTGTTTTTTGAATGCCAGCGCCTTTCAAATGGACTTGAAGCTGACAGTTCGATTAATTAATTTGTTACTAATCTCTTTACGGGTTATCTCATACAAAGCAGATCCTTAACGTGTTTCTCGTTAGCTGGATCAAGTGTTGTGAAACGAACCAGATTTCTCTTACGTTTTGTACTCTTCTTTGTGAGGATGTGGCTATGATAAGCGTGCTTCCTCTTGATTTTGCCCGATCCGGTAAGAGCGAATCTTTTTTTAGAACCGGAATTAGTCTTTGCTTTAAACATTGTTATAAACTTTTATTTAGTTATTTAATATGTATCAAACGATACACCTTATTTATATCTTATTATTCCTGTGCCTTCTCTGCTTTCTCCTTCTTGGAGATTCCCTTCTTAGGAGAAACAAAGATCATCATCTTTTTTCCTTCAAGCATTGGGGCCTGATCTAGTTTGCCATACTCTTCCAGATCTTCTACGAATCTGGCCAATAGCTTTTCGCCCTGTTCCTTGAATAGTATAGAACGACCTTTAAAGAAGACATAAGCCTTTACTTTGTCACCATTCTGCAAAAAGCTGATTGCATGCTTCAATTTGAAGTTATAATCATGGTCATCGGTTTGTGGTCCGAATCTGATCTCCTTAACCTCTATCTTAACCTGCTTAGCTTTCTGTTCTTTCTGCTTTTTCTTCAATTGGTACAAGAACTTAGAAAAATCTACTATTCTACATACCGGAGGAGCGGCATTTGGCGATATCATTACCAAATCCAGTTCCTTTTCGTCGGCTATACTTAAAGCTTCGCGCAGTGAAACTACTCTTGATTCAATGTCGTCACCGACAATTCGAACCTCTCTGGCACGTATCTGGTCATTTACCAGGAACTGATCACTCAAGCTGTCTTTCTTCATTCAGCAGTAAATTATTAGTAAATTTTATCCTTGTTCTTTAAAATTTCTTTCCAATCAAACTTTAAGCGGGCGCAAATTTACCATTTATTTATCATATTATTAACTTCTTGAGCAATTTTTTCTCCAAATTCCTCAATTTTCATATTACCAAGGTTCTCAGCACCCTGTTTACGAACGTTAACTTCACCCTTTTCAGCCTCCTGTTCACCAACAACAAGCATATAAGGAACATGATTTACCTCATTATCGCGAATCTTTCTGCCAATCTTCTCGTTTCTGTCATCAACGAAAGCACGAACATCATAACGTTCCAGAATATCCTTCACTTTATATGCATATTCGTTAGCCTTTTCTGAAATAGGAAGAATAGCTGCCTGATCCGGCATCAACCACAATGGGAACTTACCGGCTGTATGTTCAATGAGCACAGCCACGAAACGTTCCATAGAACCGAATGGTGCACGATGAATCATTACAGGACGGAACTTCTGGTTGTCTGTACCTATATATTCCAGATCGAAACGTTCAGGCAGGTTGTAGTCAACCTGAATTGTTCCTAACTGCCAACGGCGACCAAGTGCATCCTTAACCATGAAATCCAGTTTAGGACCATAGAAAGCTGCTTCACCATATTCAATCTTAGCTGGCAATCCCTTCTCCTGACAAGCCTCAACAATAGCCTGTTCAGCCTTTTCCCAAACTTCGTCACTACCAACATATTTTTCATGATCGTTAGGGTCTCTCAAAGAGATCTGAGCCTCAAAGTTTTCAAATTCAAGAGCCTTGAAGATTATCTCAATAATCTCCATTACTCTGATAAATTCCTCTTTTACCTGATCCGGACGGCAGAAGATATGAGCATCGTCCTGAGTAAAGCTGCGTACACGTGTCAATCCGTGAAGCTCACCGCTCTGCTCATAACGATATACTGTACCGAATTCTGCAATACGCAAAGGCAGCTCCTTGTATGAATGAGGCTGAGCCTTGTAAATCATACAGTGGTGAGGACAGTTCATTGGCTTCAACAGGTATGTTTCGCCCTCCTCCGGAGTATTGATAGGCTGGAAACTGTCTTTACCATAATGATCCCAGTGACCTGAAGTGATATACAACTGTTTGGAACCAATATGTGGAGTGATTACCTGCTGATAACCATATCTCTTCTGAATACGTGACAGGAAATCCTGCAGGCGCAGACGCAATGCTGTGCCTTTTGGCAACCAGATAGGAAGACCCTTACCAACTGTATCGCTGAACATAAAGAGTTCCATCTCCTTACCAATCTTTCTGTGGTCACGTTTCTTTGCCTCTTCAAGCAGTGTCAGATATTCATCAAGCATCTTCTTCTTTGGGAAAGAGATACCATAAATACGGGTCATCTGAGGACGTTTCTCATCGCCACGCCAGTAAGCTGCTGATGTTGCAGTTATTTTGATAGCCTTTATGGCTGATGTATCTACCAGGTGAGGACCTTTACACAAATCGGTATAGTTACCCTGTGTATAGGTTGTTATAGAACCATCTTCAAGATCGGCAATAAGTTCATTCTTATAGTGCTGACCACGTGATTCAAAGAATTTGATTGCATCTTCTTTAGAGATTTCCTGACGTACCAGCTGTTCTTTCTTCTGAACAAGTTCAGCCATCTTCTTTTCAATTGCAGGGAAATCACTCTCCTTGATGGTTACGCCCTGAGGAGGCATAATATCATAGTAGAAGCCTTTCTCTATTGCAGGGCCTATACCAAACTGTGTACCAGGATATAGTTCCTGAAGTGCTTCTGCCATAAGGTGTGCACTTGTATGCCAGTATGCATGCTTAGCCTCTTCGTCTTCCCACTTGTGAAGCTTAATAGAAGCGTCTGCAAGTATTGGTCTGTTCAGTTCAACAATTTCATCGTTTACGCTGCAAGCCAATACATCCTGAGCTAATCTTTCACTAATGCTTTTAGCAATTTCATATCCGGTTATGCCCTCTGCATATTCACGGACAGATCCGTCTGGAAACGATATTTTTATCATAATTTCTATATTATTATCATTTTGGAGTTGCAAAAGTATTAAAATCTTTTGTTCCTGTCTAATCTGTATGGGAAAATCTTTTGATTATATTGTATGCCTGATAGAGACCCAGTTCGCCAGCCTTACTCAAATCCTTAATTGCCTCATCTATTCTGTCTTGGAACACATATACCAGTGCTCTGTTGTAGTACGCTTCGGCCATTTCATCGTTAAGTTCAATAGCTTTTGTAAAATCCACCACTGCCGCAGGATAATCATTTGTTCGGGCATACATTGTTCCTCGGTTATAATAGGCATAGGCCATATCAGGCTTAAGCTCTATAACATGCGTCAGATCATTAATTATCTGTCGGTTATTCATTCCTTCTGACATACCGACGCCCACCAGATTATCATATTTCTGTTCGTTGGCATTCAGCTGGCTTATCTTTTCATTTATTATTGCCCTGAAGAAATATGAAACCCACAATGATTCATCCAGTAATACTGCTTTGCTACAATCTGATTCTGCTGATACATAATCCTGAAGCATACTATAACTCAAAGCCCGGGCCAACAGATAAACTGCATTCTCTGGTTCCTCTAACATACATCTAGTCAATCTCTCCACCTCTTTAAACAGCAGCTCTATCTGAGCCTTGTTAAGGGATATATCATCATTATTAATATACAGATTACCTGCAAATGCACTGTTTTTACCCAACTCTTCTACATCGGCACTGAAGTACATCATTCTGTCAACCATGCCTGCGGCATAGAAATATGTCAACTGAAATAGCGGCAGATACTGCACATCTATATTCCTGTTTTGAACTTTACCTCTATATTCACTGGAGAAACCGGTAGCGTTCTCAAGATTGTCTGCGACAACCAGTTTTCTGTAATTCCGGACATTGCGGTCAGACTCTTTTCTGGTCTTGGTACTATCTTCATCATTGTCATCCTGCTGTTCAGCATTACCATTCAATGCATTAAAACGACGATTCTGATCTCTAAGAACAACCAGATTGTCCTGATCAGCACCTTTATAATCCCCCAGTCTTTCTCTTACTGAAGCTCGCAACTGATAACCCTGAATAAACTGAGGATATTCAAGCAACACTGCAGAATAGTCCTTCTCTGCGCCCAACAGGTCGCCGGTAGCTTCACGCAGCAAACCGCGATTGAATACTGCCAGCAGATTGTCAGGTTCACGCTCTATTACAAAATCAAAATCTGTTATAGCATTATTGTCGTCACCTATCTGCGCTCTCAATATACCACGGTTATAATATCCTATAACTGAATTTGGATCTATCTGCAATGCTACATCATAATCGGACAGTGCGCCTCTCAGATTATTTCTATGATATCTGATCATTGCACGATTTATGTAAAATGAAGAGTTATTCGGTTCAAGGTATATGGCCATCTCAGCATCCGCTTCAGCCTCTTCATACTTTCCCAAACGCACAAAGTGTATTGCCTTTGAATTGCGCAGAGAGGCATCATACTGATCAATCTCATTTGCCTTTAATATCCACTCCGTAGCAGATGCTGTATCAGATAGTTCAAAGCAGATTTCTGACATCATTGACATAGCCGGCGTATATCTGGGTGAATAACGCAACAGGGTATCAGCAGAAGCGCGGGCCTCATCCATATAATCCTGATGCATCAGACATAGTACAAGATTATGTCTTAATGTCCTATTCTCAGGATCCATGGAAAGACCTTTATAATAATCTTCTATAGCCTGATCATATTTCCCCTGATATATCTTTGCCAGGCCTCTTATCTGATAGCTATCTACAACAAATGGATTTCGCTCTATAGAACTGTTACAATCCTCTTCCGCACCCCTATAATCTTCCAATGACAATTTTGCTATTGCACGATAGAAGTAGGGTTCATACATATACGGTTTAGCATTGGCTATCTGATTAAAATACTGAATGGATAGCACATAATCTTCAAAGTAGAGAGCATTTCTGCCCACCACCATCATTCTATCAGTATTTATCTGAGCAGACACACACAAGGTTGTCAGTATTGTTACTAACAATATTGACAATCTTCTGACTATGTATCTGCCTGCCATTACTACTTCTTGTTCAGTTTAACTTTATAGCCACAACTAACTCTGCCCATAGCTATAGAATTCAGAGCTTTCTTGTTCATCTGACGTCTTAGTGGAGACATTCTGTCTATAAAGCACTTTCCATCCAGATGGTCTATTTCATGCTGGAACACCCTTGCCTCAAATCCTTCAAACCACTCATCATGTTCCTGAAAATTCTCATCAAGATAGCTTACTCTTACCTTTGAAGGACGATTAACCTTTTCATGAATTCCCGGAAAACTGAGACATCCCTCTTCATAAGGAACCAATTCACCATCAGTCTCCTCTATGTAAGGGTTGATAATTGTCTTAAGATAACCTTTATATTCAGGTTGATCATCAGAAATTATATCCAGGTCTATTACAGCAAGACGAATAGGCAAACCCACCTGAGGTGCTGCCAGACCTACGCCTTCAGCACTTCTCACTGTTTCAAACATATCTTTAATCAACTGCTCCAGACCTTCATAGTTTTCATCTATTTCATCTGTCTCTTTTTTCAACACGGCCTGACCGTGAGTATAAATAGGTAATATCATCTTTTTATCCTGTTTAAGTATGATTCCAAAATTATTGTTGCGCTTACTTCATCCACCAATGCTTTATTTTGTCTGGCTTTCTTGTGAATACCCGCTTCCAGAATAGTACGCTGTGCCAGAACTGAAGTAAATCTTTCGTCCTGCATTACAATCTGTTTCTCCGGATAAAGCTTTTTTAGTTTCTGAACAAAAGGACGAATATGTCTCATATTTTCTGATTCCGTTCCATCCATATTTGTTGGATAGCCTACTACTATGGCCTCTACCGGTTCCCTGCTGAAATAGTTAGCAAGATAGGCCAGCAATTCATGTGTAGCTACAGTTGTTAATCCTCCGGGGATTATCTGAAGCACATCCGTAACAGCCAGTCCGGTTCTCTTAGTTCCGTAATCTATTGCAAGTATTCTACTCATACAGTAACGCACAACGATGTCCTATACCCTTCAGAAAGAAGGATGCAGGACACCATTTCTATTGTTTTTATCTATCACTTGCTGTATAAAATCCACGCAGCCTGGAAGTCTGCATTGTTTGGATAGTTAGCCTTGAATTTAGCACGCGCAGTAACTGCATCCTGCTTATTGTCAAAACTTTCGCAAACTACGCGATATGTTCTTCCTTCCTGATTTACCACAACCACTGCAGGATAGCCATCCTTCAACAATCTTTCTCTTAGAGCATCAGCATTTGTCTTCAAAGAGAAACTGCCACAAACAATTCCGTATGCCTTTATTGTCTGAGTACCAGTTACAACTGATACCTTCTCCTCTCTAACTGCAACATCCTCTGCTTTTTCTGCCTTCTGTGATTCTACAGCCTGTACAGGTGTTACATCTGTTGGAGCTGAAACCTCTGCTGCAACATCTTCCTGCACAGCTTTTTCATACGCTTTCTTATAAGCGTTCTCTGTAGATTTACAAGATGAAAGAGACAACACAGCACCTGCAATCACCATACATAATAGACCCTTTTTCATATCTTCTTAATTTTATTTCTAGTTGCAAAGTTATTTAAAAATATCGCCCGGATAAGATTTTAAATTTAATTAACTACACTCCATTCTCCGTTACGTTCAGGTTCTATCTGCTTGCCATTATCATATTTTACAGCATGATTTATCATCATATTGAACCTTACATCTGAATTTTTAGAAAGCATAACCCTATCCTTCAGGAGTTCTCTGTTGTTGTTAAACGATATTATAAACGGGGAATCAAGAGCATACGCCAAATATGAATCCATAGTAACCCTGTACATCTTATCATTATCAAACTTCTGACCGTCAGCCAATGAGGATATAACGACCCTTTCACCTTCCGGCTTAGACATATCAATCGTATAATTCAGACCACCGGCAGTTACCACCTTGGTAGGATTTCTTCTAAGATTTTTTGCACCCTCTTCCAAAGCCGCCTTAATTTCTCCACCTGTAAGCATCATTGATATCAATGTATTCTCATAAGGATAGAGCAACATAGCATCACGCGGAGTAAAGTTTCCTGCTTCAATAGCTTTTCCTGAAACTGGCAGTGTCATGGTTATTTCTGCAGACACCGTATTCTTTAAGATGTTATGCACATAATCCATGCCCGTTGATGGTTCATACGCTCTTCTGGAATACTGCAAATCTACAGCTGTCACACCCATAACTGAATCCAGATACTCGGTAAACAGTTCTCTTTTCCCTGCTGTTTTATCCATCAGTTCCTGATTTGGTTCCTTATCTCTGAGCTGCACCAGCTCTGCTGAAACCGATTTGGAAACGACCTTTCTTTTTTCAAACTGCAGAGTAAGTTTTGTTACTCCCGCCATTCTTGCATTATTTGCAGGATTCAGCAACAAAACGCTATCACCGGAACAAGAGACAACTTTTCTATTGTTCATTCTGTGATCATGGCCATAGAAAATCATATCTATTCCCGGCACCTGTTCTGCCAGAGCTAACGCTTCATTTTCCGATATTTTATCATCGTTGTAGCCACCACTGAATCCAGAATGAACCAGACACACAATCACATCCGGTTTCTCATTCTCCTGAATGTACGGTATCCAGTATTTAGCACTTTCCACCGCGCTTACAACCTCCATACCTTCAATAAATTGTGTCGGTATCTTATAGTTGATGGACATTGTGGTCAATCCTAAAACAGCAATACGCACTTTGTTCTTTACCACCACAGTATATGGCTGATAAAAGCTATCAGATATACTCAGCCCCTTGAACACCATATTGGCACAAAGCACTGGGAATGTTCCACTTCTGACAAATCTGTCAATTGTCGGCATACCAAAATCAAATTCATGATTTCCCGGAACAAAAGCATTACACTCCATTTCGTCCAGCATAATTGCCATAAGTGACTGATTAGCTATATCTACAGTCAAATCATAGTATGATTCGCCGCCGCCCATAATCACGTCGCCGGTATCAAAATAGAGAACATTCTTGTTTTCGGCACGCAACTCTTCCAAAAGTGTTGCCGCAGCCATCATAGAACCACCTCTGTCATTACCGGTAACATAATCCACAGGGTATATCTTGCCATGAATATCTGATGTAGTAAATATTGTAAATTCCACTTCACCGCGGCGTTTACTACACCCGCACAATAGCGCAATACATAGCGCAGCAACAACTATCTTTATATTTTTTTGACTCATAATTTATTAATAGAACTGCCAATAATCTATAGCACCTCCCTCTTCAGAGAATACAAAATACAGCTTTTTAACGCCTGTGGTAATACTCTTCAAAGGAATTTTTACATCAGCCTCTTTTCCTTCACCAGGCAATTCAACATAACAAAGAATATAACTGCTTGTTGTTGGATTTGATGTACATACCTTCAAAATTCCCTTTCCGGAAACCCTGGCTGTAAAATATTCTGCACCATTCTTGAAATCTACATTAGAAACGCCAATCCATGCACCAGGAGCTGTTGAATAAGCATTAATTGTACAGGTCTTACGAATGTTGTTTATTGACAAATCTGTCTGAATATTGTTGGTCCATGCCATTGTTTCACCTTCAGTCTTTCTGTATGGGTCCAGATTCTTTATCTGTTTTACACCCTTTGCGTTTGTATCGGCAGCTCTCAGATAATTGAATTTTGCATTCACTGTATCAACCTTCAATTCAGTCATACATGCACTTCTTAATTCCGCACCGCCTGATATTCCCATAGCACTCTTTAAAGCACGAGTGTGATAGAATATGTAATACTTACCCTGGAACTCACATACAGCATGATGGTTATTACCACCACCGCCTGCCCATGCAGCATCGCCCGGATTATCAAAGAAAGCTCCTACATATTCAAATGGACCTAATGGATTGTCTGATTTCATATAGGCAATTTTTGCTACACCCGGATTGCTATTACTTGTCCAGTTTGAACAATAGCTATAGAGATACTTGCCACCTATCTTGTTGATACCTGAATCTTCAAACAGATAAGGAGGATTGATTGCCACCGGAGTTCCAACAATTGAAATCATATCATCACCCAGTTTTACAACTCTGGCAGTACCTGGGTCTGACTCTTTTCCAGATGGAACACCACCGCCGAAATAGAGATACGCAGAACCATCATCATCTACAAAAACAGCCGGATCGAAAAGCCACTCCACATTACTGCAATTAGGAGTATTTCTGGAAATCAACTGTTTCTTTATTGGATCTGTCCATGGACCGTATGGGGTATTTGATGTCATTACGCCAATTCCGCTACCATTGTCTGCAAAGTATAGGAAAAATTTTGGTTTTCCGTTGATAATCTTGTATGCAGCAGCAGGTGCCCAACTATTGTTGGCCCATTTCGCATTATTGCTGGCCCATTTTGGATGTTCGTCAGAAGGGCGACTCTTTCCGGCAATAGGCTGTGCACCATGATCTGTCCAGTTTGCCAGATCGTCTGAAGAGATTATACGGATATTTCTGATATCACTGTAATCGCCCTCTTTCAGAGTTCCGTCTGCGTTATAGGTTTTATGGTCATCTGACATATAGACATAAATTCTATCCTCATAAACCATAGCAAATGGGTCTGCACCAAAAGCATGAGACATTAACGGATTCAGATTTCCCTTGGCTCTGCTCTTATAACCATCAGCTGGAACTGTAACTTTAGCAAACTCCGCACTCAACTCCTCATAACTCCTTACATTTGTGCTATTCACAACAGGAGTAAACAGTGTAATGCTATCAATCTCTTTCTGAGAGTATTCATCTGCTTCCGCATCTATAGCCCAAACCTTCATTGTTTCGGCATCTTTATGAAACGTAAGACTATCGATATTATACAGATTATAACTTCCAGCAACTGAATCGCCATTCCATACAGAAATAGAACTGGATTCCTGAGCAACAGCCACCAGAGAAACCAGCAGGCCTGCTCCTAAAATTATACTCTTTTTCATAACGTTCATCATTGGAAACAGCTATCAGATACCCAAATCTTTACGAATAGCTTCAATCTTAGCTACAGCAGCCTCCTTCACTGCATAATACTCTTCGCGGCTATTCAAATCAAGTTTAGCCTCCATATAGAACTTAATCTTAGGCTCTGTTCCGGAAGGACGTACAGAAATCTTATCGCCTTTTGCTGTAAAGTACTGTAGTACATTCGATGGTTCAGGCATATCCAGATCAGATACATTACCTTCTGCATCAGTCTGTTTCATCAGTTTAAAGTCTTTTATCAGCACAACAGGTTCACCTGCCAGTGACTTAGGAGGATTTGAACGGAACTGCTCCATCATAGCCTTAATTTC
>JAGCKJ010000098.1 GCA_017647575.1 Bacteroidaceae bacterium
CCTTAGTAGAAGAAAGAGAAGCCCGTCTCAGAGAGATTGGGCGGAAGCCATCCAAGAACTAAGGCAGGAACATGATCTCGAGATCCTTCTCGAGAAGACAGGGATGGCCAGATCCACATTCTATTATCATACTAAAAGGCTGTCAGAACCTGACGTATACGATGATGTCAGGACTGCAATCCGTAAGATATATGACCATCATAAAGGACGTTACGGCTATCGTAGAATAACCTCTCAGCTGCGTAATGATGGCATACATCTTAACCATAAGACAGTACAGAGACTTATGGTGGAGATGAGTCTGTATGGTAAGAGAAAGAAGGCTAAATATAAGTCTTATAAAGGTGAGATAGGAAAGGTTGCTCCTAACGTAATAGACAGGGACTTCATCGCAACTGCACCGAACCAGAAATGGACAACAGACGTTACTGAAGTCAAGATAAAGGACAAGAAAATATATCTTTCTCCTATCCTGGATATGTTCAATGGAGAGATCATATCTTACACCATATCATACCATCCTGACCTTAAGATGGCTATGAGTATGTTAAAAAAAGCCTTCAAGAAGACAAATATACCAGAAGGACTAATACTGCACTCTGATCAAGGATGGCACTATCAGCATCTAAAATATCAGAAAGCGTTGAAAGACAAACATATAGTTCAAAGCATGTCGCGCAAAGGAAATTGTCTGGACAATGCAATGATGGAGAACTTCTTTGGACTTATGAAGTCTGAATTGTTATATTTGCAGGAGTGGGACAGCGTAGAACAGTTCTCGAAAGAACTTGTTAAGTATATACGCTACTATAATAATGATAGAATCAAACTGAGGCTAAATGGAAAAAGCCCGGTGCAATACCGAGCTTTATTCCAATCTAAGCGAGCCTCTTAATAATGTTAAACCGTCCAACTTTTGGGGGTCACATCAAAACGACTCTTTTTTTTATTTAGTTATTTTCTTCATTATTGTCCAGATTGCGAATCTTATCCAATATCTCCTCTGCATCCTTCTTTAGTGCTTCAATAGTATTCATTATGCTATCAATGAATCCATTTGCTGTTTTACTTGATGTAGAGATTGCTGCCAGATTGTTTTCGTAAGTCTTTATCTCGCTTTTCAGATTCTCATACTGGCGTACAAGTTTCTCCTTCAGACTCAAAGATGAATCTTTCTGAGGACGATTATTGTTACGTGGTGCCTGTCTGCGAATCTTTTTATGAATATCCAGTTTTTCTGCCAACTTTTCAAACAGAGCGTCAAATTCGCTATTCAACTTATCCTTTACTCTGAATGGGACATGACCTATGCTATTCCATTCATCTATCAGGTTCTGTACAGTATCCTTAAGATCTTCTGTAAGTTTTGCTGGGTTGAATGATTTTAACTTGGAAAGTATAGCTTTCTTCCTGAACAAGTTCTCATGTTCTTCTGCCTTTATGGATGAACCATTGTCTCTAGCCTTGTAGAATTTGAGGCATGCCTCTGTAAATCTATCCCAAAGCTGATTTGAATGTTTCTTATGTACCGGGCCTACTTCACGCCACTCATTCTGGATGGCGTTAACTCTGTCACTTGCTGCTTTCCAATCGGTAGCGTTACATAGTTCTTCTACCTCCTGACACAATGCATTCTTCTTTGAAAGGTTGTCGCCCATGTCGTTCTTTGCCTGTTTGAAGAACTCTGCCTTCATACTGAAGAATTTATCACAAGCCTCTTTGTATCTGTCGTAAATCTTCTTGTTCTGCTTTTGAGGAGCAAATCCTATTTCACGCCATTTTTTCTGTAGTGTCTGTACTTCTGTGGTTTTCTCATTCCAATCCTGGAAACGTGTCATTGAATCAAAATCGATGCTTTCCAGAATCTCACATATTACTACCTTCTGGTCAAGATGCTCCTGTTCAGTCTGCTTAAGCTGTTCAAAGTGTTGCTGATGTTTGCGGTTGATTGTTGTAGATGCTGTTTTAAATCGAGTCCAAATCTCTTCACGTAGCTCTTTTGCTATAGGGCCGGTTTCGCGGAACTCTATATGCAGCTTCTGCAATTTACGGAATGCAGCAATAATATCCTTTGCTTCTGTTAGTTTTTCAGCTTCTTCACATATTGCAAGCTTGGTTTCCAGATTCTTTTTGAAGTCATATTCACGGAATTCATTGTTCAGCTTCTGAATGTCATAGAATCTTTCAGAGCACTGCTGGTAGCTTTTCCATAATTCGTTAACCTTCTCTTCAGGAACCTCTTTAATCTCTTTCCACTCCTTCTGTATAGCTTTTACTTCATTGAAAGGAACGTTTTCTGTTGTTGCTTTTTCAATGAGAGCATTAAACTTGTCAAGAAGTTCATATTTTTTCTTCAGATTCTCTCTCTTAATTATCTCCATTGCCTCCTGCTGAGCGGCTCTTTTCTCTTTGATTATCTTTACAAGTTTCTTGTATTGTTCTTCCAATTCATCAATAACAGGTACATATTCATCTATGTTGCCTCCATTTTCGATGAAACTTGCTTTGTTAGCTTCCTGCTCGGCATGAAGTAATTTGTAAAAGCCCTGTTTAAGATGTTCCAGTTCTGCTTTGCTGGTTAGGTTTATATCATTAACAATCTCCTGTAAACGTGTTATGACCTTATTGCGGTCTGTTATTGTTTCCATAACAACCGTTGCCTTGTTTTCGTCGTTGGTTGTGGTTTCGATATTCAATTCCTCATTCATACTCGGTAAGAAGCTAATTAGTAATTAATAAATATGTAGTTCCAGTCTCCGCTTGCAATACTCTGATTTAATGCAATTCTAAGTGTTACAAACAGATTAACTTTGCAAATAAAAGCATTTTTAATAACAATATCTAATAAACTGCAAAAAAACTTCTTAAACTATTGTGTAAAGCTATGAAACCATAAGTGAAATGACACCAATATATATGGCAATACCTAAAAGGTCATTTGTAATCTGAACGAATGGTCCGGTAGCAATAGCCGGGTCTATATGGATCTTTTCAAATAGCAGTGGCAATAATGTTCCCCATAAAGTACCTATAATTACTAAAATAAACAGACTGATAGGTACTGCGTATGTAACCGGTTCAAGATAACCAAAACGTATTAAATTGTATCCAAGAACAAGTATTGACAATATGCTGGCGTTAATTAGGGCTACAACCGATTCTTTCAGAACCTGTCTTGCAATGTTGTTTGTATCAAGTGAACCATTGGCAAGGCCCTGTACAACAAGAGCAGATGACTGGGTGCCTACGTTACCTCCTGTACCACCAATAAGTGGTATAAACAGCAATAGTTCGGGATGGGCAGCAAATGATCCTTCAAAATTACCTAATAACATTGAATTGCATATACCACCAATCATACCTATGAGTAACCATGGTATGCGGGCTCTGGTCTGACGGAATACATTATCAGCAGTTTCAACGTCGGCAGTAATACCTGATGCCAGCTGGTAGTCATGTTCCTGCTGTTCACGCAATTCGTCAATAACGTCATCTACGGTAATCTGTCCCTGCAGACGGCCAATACTGTCAATTACGGGTACAGCTACCAGATTATATTTTTCTATTAATTGAACAACTTCGTCAATTGGTGTGTCAACTTTAGTTGTGATAAGATCTTCATCCATCACATATTTAACCTTTGAAACCGATGGATTGGTAATCATTTTCTTTAAAGGAAAGACTCCCTTCAGTCTGCCCTCGTCGTCAACAACATATACATTGTATATTTCATCCATGTCTTCTGCCTGCAGTCTCATCTCTGAAAGACATTCAGGCATACTCATGTTTTCATTCACAATGACCATTTCGGTACCCATCATACCGCCGGCTGTGTTTTCATCGTATTGCAGAAGGTCAACGATATCGCTGGCCTGTTCTATGTCTTCAATATGTGAGAGGACCTCTTCCTGTTTCTCTTCGTCCATCTCCTGGATGATATCAACGGCATCGTCGGTATCCATGTAGTCGATGAACTTTTTTGCGATGGTCTCTGATGGAAGAATTTCCAGAAGCTCCTTACGTGCATCTTCATCTGTTTCAATAAGAACGTCGGCAGCAGTTTCGTTGTCAAGTTGTCTATATACGAATCTGGCTTCGTCAATATCTAATTCATCGCACAGTTCTGCGATATCTGCAGGGTGCATTTCGGAAAGAATGGCCTTAAGCTGTATTGCATCTTCTTTCTCAATTAATTCTAATATGTTATCCAGAAAATTCTTTTCCATAGTTTCGTTCCTGAATATTCCAACTATGTTGGAGTGTAACATTAAAATGTGAGTCTCGTGAATGTGATTGCACTTATCGGCTACAACTTGATTCTATTAAGTTGGTAAGTTCTATAAAATCTTCAACCGATAGTTGTTCTGGTCTTTTATCCAGATAAATGCAGTCAGGCAGAGGGCACTCCTTATCTATAACCTGTTTCAATGAATTCCTTAACATCTTGCGTCTCCATCCAAAAGATGCCTTTACTATTCGTTTGAACAGGGCCGGATTGCATCCTAAATCTTCCCTCTCATTTCTTGTTAGGCGTATCACTGCACTTTTTACCTTTGGAGGCGGGTCAAAGACATTCTCATCTACTGTAAAGAGATATTCCGTATTATACCATGCCTGTATAAGTACACTCAATATACCGTACGCTTTACTGCCCGGACCGGAACAGATACGCTGAGCAACCTCTCTCTGGACCATACCGGTACAGCAGGGTATAATATCCATATTATCAAGCATCTTAAAAAAAATCTGGCTCGATATGTTATATGGATAGTTGCCAGTCAGAACAAACTCTTTGCCATTGAAAAGTTCCTTTAGATTCAATTTGAGGAAATCGCCTTCAATTATATTAAGAGTGGGGTAGTGTTCCTTAAGATAAACAACCGATTCGCTGTCTAGTTCCACTACTTTAAGATTTCTGTCTTTTGGGATAAGGTACTGTGTGAGAACGCCCATTCCGGGGCCTATCTCCAATACGGGAATGCCGGCGCGTGCATCAACTGTGTCGGCTATTGCTTGAGCAATTTTCAAATCTCTCAAGAAGTGTTGGCCTAAGCCTTTTTTGGGTCTTACTGTCTGCATCAACGTCGTCCATATTGAGATAATTAAGTCTATAATTGTGCAAAATCAATTAACTGCAGTTTTTTATTGCGGAATATCATTAACTTTGCAATATCTGCTTGCTTTTACAGCTAAGCGAATGCAAAAATAAACAAAAGTCTTAAAGATAGTATTGCATACAGATGAAAAAGTTTCTTTCTAATTCTGTCAAAGTATTATTGCCACTGCTCATTTCTGCAGTAGTATTGGTATATACATATAGAGATTATGATTTCTCAAAGCTATGGTCAGATGTTGCCAGGCTTAATCTGTGGTGGATTCTCTTTGCAGTCATATTCAGTTGGTTAAGCCCGCTATTCAGAGGTCTAAGGTGGAATCTGATTCTTTCTCCTTTGGGATATAAAGTTCCGCAACGGGATACTACACTTACAGTCTTTACCGGATATGCAGCAAACATAATAATTCCTCGTTTTGGAGAAATATCTCGTTGTGCCATATTGGACAGATATAATTCTGTTCCTTTTAGCAAAGGTCTGGGAACTCTGCTGGCAGAAAGATTCGTTGATATGATTCTGCTATTGCTTATCGCCTTAATTACTGTTTTATGGCAGATGCCAAGGTTCGTAGATCTGTTTTCAGGAAATTTTAAGTTGCCAGATTCTGCGGCAGAGGGCAGCTCTACACCAACTTTTGTTATACCTGAATATATATATTGGATATTAGGTGCTATTGCTGTAGTGGCATTATTGTGGTGGGTAATTAAGTGCAAGCCACTCCAGATGCTGAAGAACTTTTTATCCGGATTATGGGCTGGATTTGTATCGCTGAAAAAGGTAGATAACTTACCGTTGTTCCTGGCATATTCATTGGGAATATGGTTGTGTTACTATCTGGAGATGTATCTGGCATTTTTCAGTCTGGAATCAACTGCCGAAGTGGGCGCAATTGCAGGTCTGGTATGTTTTGTAGCAAGTAGTTTCGCGGTATTGGTCCCAACTCCGAATGGAGCCGGTCCATGGCACTGGGTGGTAATAACAATGCTATTTATATATGGTGTGCCGGTCGATGATGCCAGACCGTTGGCATTGGTACTGCACACAGCTCAGACAGCTGCATATCTGTTGGGTGGTCTGGTAGCCTGGCTGGTGTTGCATGTGGCACATAGGGATAGAGCATCTTATAGCAGATAGTTTTTTTAGCAAAAAATTATGAAAACTGAATAGTTTAACCTACTTTTGCTAAAACTATGTTTGTTTTCACTAATTAATCAACAAATAAAAACAAAAAACTATGAAGAAATTTAAATCATTGGCTATCGCAACAGTATTGTGCGGTTCAGTTCTTTTCTCATCATGTATGGGTTCTTTTAACCTGACAAAGAGTGTTTATCAGTTTAATGAAACTATTTCTGGTAATAAGTTTGTGAACAATGTAATCTTCTGGATTTGTGGTCACGTAGTATATGGTCTGACTATGACTCTTGACGTTGTTGTTTTCAATACAATTGAATTCTGGACCGGTTCAAATCCTGTAGCTGCAGGTGAAACCAGAACTATCAAAGGTGAAAATGGTGAATATCTTGTAAAATCAACAGAGAACGGTTATCAGATTATGCAGGGTGAAGAGTCAATGGATTTGGTTTATAACCAGGAGAACAACAGCTGGAATGCAGTAGTTGATGGCAATAGCACAGAGCTTCTTCGTTTCAACGAAAATGGTACTGTAACATTGGCAAATGGTAAAACAGTTACTATGGATGCTGTAGGTATGATGTATGCACGTCAGTCTATGGACAACAGTTCTTTGGCATCACGTTAATGGAACATCCTGAAAATAGTAAAGAATATAAAGGCTTGACGGTCAATAAGGGGATTGAACAACCTTCGACCGTCAATCCTTATTTTAAAGCGAGACGTCCGGTCAGACGCCCGCAAATGACCGTTTCTCAATACGTAGAAGGAATAGTAAAAGGCGATATTACCGTTTTGAGCCAGGCTGTAACTCTGGTGGAAAGTTTAAAACCTGAACATCAGGTTATAGCTCAGGAGGTAATTGAAAAATGTCTGCCTTATACAGGCAATTCCATAAGGATTGGCATTAGCGGTGTTCCTGGAGCAGGTAAGAGTACATCTATTGATTCTTTCGGACTTCATGTGTTAAAAGAGGGCGGAAAGCTTGCTGTATTGGCTATTGACCCAAGTAGCGAACGCTCCAAAGGAAGTATCCTAGGCGATAAAACCAGAATGGAGCGCCTATCTGTGCATCCGGATGCATTTGTACGTCCCAGTCCTTCAGCAGGTTCTTTAGGTGGAGTGGCCCGTAAAACTCGTGAAACAATAGTGCTTTGCGAAGCAGCCGGTTTCGATAAGATTTTTGTAGAGACAGTAGGTGTTGGACAAAGTGAAACTGCTGTTCATTCTATGGTGGATTTCTTTCTGTTAATTCAGCTGGCAGGTACCGGCGATGAATTGCAGGGTATAAAAAGAGGTATCATGGAGATGGCAGATGGTATTGTTATCAACAAAGCTGATGGTGATAATATAGATAAGGCAGAACTGGCTGCCCGTTCATTCAGGAATGCCCTACATCTGTTCCCGGCTCCTGAGAGTGGATGGACACCACAGGTATTGACATATTCCGGATTCTATGATTTACGTATCAAGGAGGTTTGGGATATGATTTATGATTATATTGCCTTTGTCAAAAAGAATGGTTATTTCCAGTATAAGCGCAATGAACAGTCAAAGTACTGGATGTATGAGACCATAAATGAGACCTTGAGAAATGATTTCTATCATAATCCTGTGATAGAGAATCTTTTGAAAATGAAGGAGGATCAAATCCAGAATGGTGAGATTACTTCATTTACAGCAGCTAAACATCTTCTGGATATATACAAAAAACCCCAAGGATAATCCCTGGGGTTTTTTGTTATTCAGTTAATATCAATTACTTGATATATTTCTTACCATTTATTATATAGATTCCTTTCGGTAAAGATTCTATATCTTCTGCTTTATCGCTAACCTTTACTCCAAGTATTGTGTATATTCCATGACTCTTTTTGTTGTCGGATTCAATGCTTTGAATTCCATCAGGAAGAGGCTCTTCTTTAGGTTCTTCATTTTGTTTGTTGTCCAAATATACCTGATACTCCTCTTCTGTCATGATTGGTATCTCTTGAGGTGTGTCTGCAGAAACTACCAAATATGCTTTGTTTGCAGGCATATATTCGCA
>JAGCKJ010000099.1 GCA_017647575.1 Bacteroidaceae bacterium
GTATTTTGGCAGACGTTGCTCCATCAATCCTTTCAATTATGGGATTGGAAATCCCTGCTGAAATGACAGGTAAAGTGCTTGTTAAGTAAGTAAAACTTGCAACTATATAATTAGGATAGGCTGGAATTTTCCAGCCTATTATTTTTTATTGCAATCGGGGCATATACCCTTGATTACGTAGTTAATCTCCTGTATGGTGAAATCATCAGGTATTTCGGGAGTCTGTATTGGTGTAGTTGTCAGACAGTATGTTTTATGACATATCTTACAATGAAAATGAGCATGCATCTCTCTGCCGTTATCTTCAGTAAATGCAGTAAGTTCATATTTTGTACTGTCACACCCATCGTCTATAGCATGTACCAGTCCACTTTCCCTGAACAGATTTAATGCTCTGAAGATATTTGATTTGTCTATGGTCTCTAATTTATTGTATAAATCATTGATAGATAATGGACCTTCGCTGTCTGCCAAAACCTTCATTACTCTTAATCTGTTCGCTGTCAGATTAAGTCCTCCTCTTTCCAATATTTTCTCTGCTTTATCCATAAACTGTCGTGTATTTTTTTGAATAACAGAAAGCTTTAGCAAAGTTAGTAAATCCATTATATATACGATATGCACTATTTAATAAGTTTTTAAAAATCTCTGTTATTACTTGAAAAATTCTGTAGTTTGCATTACTTTTGCTTTCCCAAATAATAAATTCAAATCGATGACTACAACAGCAATTGTCTCAGCTATTCTTACGCTGATAGCAGGTATCGGTATCTTTTTGATAGCCTGCGAAATGATGAGTACAAACCTTGAATCAATTAGTAGTAACAAACTTAAATCACTCTTTTCTAAGGCATCAAGCAGTAAAATGCTTGGAGTAGGTATAGGAACAGTGGGAACTGCTGCTATTCAGAGTTCCGGTGCTACCACTGTAATGGTTATAGGTTTTGTTAATGCCGGTATTATGTCGCTTTCACAGGCTGCAACCATTATTTATGGTGCAAATATTGGTACTACAGTTACTGCCCAGATTGTGGCATTGGGTATGTTTGGAGGAGATTCTATCTCTACAACTGTGCTCTTCTCTGCATTGGCAGGTGTAGGCGCATTTATGTCTTTGTTCTCTAAAAAAGATATACTGAGAAAATGGGGCGGTATTTTAGCCGGTTTCGGTATGCTTTTTGTGGGCTTGGATATGATGAGTAACTCAATGGAGAATTTTGCTCGTTTGGATGCTGTAAAGGAGTTCCTGGCACAAATTAACAATGGCGTACTGCTTGTAATTATAGGTGCTATAATCACTGCTATTATTCAGAGTTCTTCTGTAATGACATCTATTGCAATAGCTATGGTGTTTACCGGATTGATAACTTTAGATCAGGGTATATTCTTGACTATGGGTTCTAACATCGGTTCTTGTGTAGTGGCAATATTGGCAAGTATAACCAGTGGAATAAATGCAAAGAGAACTGCTGTAATGCACTTGACATTCAATATAAGCGGTGTGCTGTTTATAGGTACAATAGGATTGCTGTTGTCACTATTGTCGGGAGGCAATTTAACATTGGGTACTTTCTTTGAAAAGGCTTTCCCAGGTGTGCCACAGACTCAGTTGGCTATGTTCCATACATTCTTTAATGTACTTACAGTAGTTGTGATGTTGCCATTGACAAATCAGCTGGTAAAATTGGCTACAAGCATTATCAAGGATAAGAAGTCGGAAGAGGTCGATCCAAATGCTCCTCGTCTCTACTTTATTGATGACAATATGTTGAAGACTCCTCCTATTGCAGTTCAGCAGACAAAGAATGAGATTTGCAATATGGCAGATATAGCTATGAGAAACTTCAACCTGTCACTGGATATAATCTGTTCAATGGATTTCACCAATCTGGAGAAGTTCAGAGTTGCAGAACGTGAACTGAACTATCTGAACAGAGCTATTGTGGATTATGTGGTAAAACTGTCAAATCTGCCTCAGCTAAGCGAAAAGGACCACATCTTCCTGTCAACAACTTATCGTTCTGTACGAGATCTGGAGCGTATAGGTGACTATGCAGAAAATATTGTGGAATATGCTGCAAGTCTGAAATCTACCCAGGAAGGATTCTCGGAAAACGCGAAGGATGAGATTGAAAAGCTTCGTCTGCTTATTCATGAACTGAATATAAAGGTTATGGATGCATACGAAAATGAGAATCTTTCAGCTCTTGCAGAAGCAAATCAGGTGGAAGACAAAATTGATGAATACACAAAACGTATGGAAGATAACCATATTAAGCGTTTGGGTGAGGGTGTATGTACCGCGTACGTTGGTGCTCAATACTTGTCATTGTCATCGAATGCAGAGCGTATTGCTGACCACCTACTGAACGTCGGTAAAACCATAAAGACCTATGCATATATTGATGCATAATATTATAGAACAGGAAAAAGGAGGTGGCCTGAAGTGACATGAACCCCGAAAGTTAGACAAAAAACTTTCGGGGTTTTGTTATGTATTCGCTGTGCTGCCTTTATGCAATATGTGATGTTTTCAGAGGGCGATGACGATGTGATACATCATTGTGCAGGAGCAGATAAGCTTCATTCCGGTGCCCACCAGAAATCCCAAGAATGCGCCCAAAGCTGCTTTCAAGGCGTCAGAAGTCGGTTTGTTCTCTACCAGCAGTTCTGCAAGAAAAGCACCTAACAGACTACCCGACAACATTCCTATTGGAGTAAAGAAGATTCCTGCAAACATTCCCACAAGAGCACCTCTGCTTGCGGTTTTGCTGCCTCCGGTCATAGTAGTTAGCTTGGCGGGAACAATGTAATCGAGAATAGTTACCACCACTGTTACAATAAGCCATATTGTGAGTGCTGTTGATGATATTTCATTGGCAGGATCATTTTTGGCCAGATATGCCAGTAAGATTCCAATCCAGCTTATAGGAGGGCCCGGCAATCCCGGTGCAATACTACCTATTATTCCAATTATACCTGCAATTATTGCAAAAACCACTAATCCTTCCATTGCATTTAAAAAATAAAGTACCTTTGTAGCCGCGAAGTTAGTAAAAAGTGTAATAAAAACAATAATATGTTACAAATACAAGACGTAATATTATCGTTAGATATAATAACCAAAGAGTTCTGCTGTAACCTTAAAAAGTGCAAGGGTGCATGTTGTATAGAGGGCGATGCCGGAGCTCCTGTAACCCAGGAAGAGATAGCAATAATAGAAGAACTGCTCCCTGTAATCTGGGACGATCTGTCTGAAACTGCACAGAAAGCCATAAAGGAGCAGGGTATTGCATACCCCGATCCTGAGGGAGAACTTGTTACACAGATTGTTAACGGTAAGGACTGCGTATTTACATGCTATGGCGAAGATGGCTGTTGTTACTGTGCTATAGAGAAGGCGTATCGTGAAGGACGATGCAGCTTTATGAAACCTATCTCATGCCATCTGTATCCTATCAGAGTGAAGAAACTGGGCGATTATTATGGCCTGAACTACAACCGATGGGATATTTGCAGCAGTGCGCTGATAAAAGGGCACAGAGAACATATTCCATTGTACAAGGCATTAAAGGAACCGCTTATCCGTCGCTTTGGTGATGATTGGTACAATGAGCTTGAACTGACCGTTCAGGAGATGAAAAAACAGAACATCATCTGAAAAACAGGAAACCATTAATTATAAGTAGGTATAGGAGCGCAAACTATACCTACTTTTTGTTATTTATGGGCTATGATAATCTCTCTAATTTTGCACCGTAAACGTAAAATAGTAGAAAGATGTTGAAAAGAAGTTTGATGATTGTTGCTGTTTTGATTTACATAAACAGTTATGCACAGAGCAGAACAGATATTGCTGTTGATGCCACCTTTACTCACGATGTTTTGGGAAACGTCAGCGGAGGTCTGGCACAGGGTGTTGCTGTGCTTGATTATGGAACATTGGGCATTACATTCAATACAGAGAATCTGGGCCTGTGGAATGGTGGAGAACTATACATAAACAGTGCATTTACAGCTGGCAATGAGGCATCGGCAGAACTTATCGGTGATATTCAGATAGTGGATAATATAGAGGCAGGCAACCATCTGTATATGCAGGAACTGTGGTACAAACAGCAGATAACGGACAATATAAGTCTTACGTTCGGTCTGCAGGATTATAATGCCGACCTTATGGCGAGAGAGGAATCGGGGTTATATATAAACAGTACTTTCGGAACAAACAATGTCATTGCGTACAACGTCTGTCCGCCAATCTTCCCGCTCTCTGCATTAGGGGTAAGGGCTTCAATCGGCATTACTGACAATATTCTTCTTCAGTTGGCGGCTTATGATGGTGAAGTGTATGATTTTTCCCAGTCAAATCCATTTAACCTAAAATGGAATATTTCTAAAGAAGAGGGCTTTTTGACTGCTGCCGAAGTGGGTTTAAGCGATAAAAACAGCGGTATTTACAAGTTAGGAGGCTACTATCACACGGCCTTAGAGAAATATGGTGTATATTTGCTAGGTGAAAAGAGATTTGAAAGGATAGCTCTCTTTGGACAGATTGCATGGGCTCCTAAAAAGCATAATGAAATCTACAGCCAGATAGACGGAGGTATAAATCTGTACAATCTCTTCTGCAATGACAGAGAAGATGTAATGGGATTGGCCTTTACAAGTAATCTGCTCAACAATATGATTAACAGCCACGAAACAGTAGTTGAGCTCACATATAAAATACCTGTTTATGACAGATTTTATATCCAGCCCGATTTGCAGTATGTAATAAACCCGTCGGGCAGCGGATTAAACATTGATGATGCATTTGTGGCAATGGTAAGATTTGGTTTTGAATTATAAGAGAAAAAAATGATATGGTACTTTCAGAGGTAAAGAACAACCAGGAGTGTCTGATAGTAAAGATTAACGGTCAGGGCGATTTTCATAACAAGGTGATGAGCCTTGGATTTGTACCTGGCGAAATAGTAAAAGTGATAAAAAATGCTCCGTTAAGTGACCCCATAGAGTATATGGTGATGAATTGTCACGTCTCTCTGAGAAGAGAGGAGTCGGAAAAGATTGTGGTTGTAGCCTCTGACAATCAGACGGAAATTGAGAAACTTGCACGCAAATATCCTTACTACGGTACTATTAAGGACAATCTTTCCATTGAAAGGAACGACAGTGTAAAGGAGATAACTGTGGCTCTGGTGGGTAACCCTAATTGTGGAAAGACATCACTCTTCAACCATGCCACCGGAATGAAGGAGAAGGTTGGTAACTATAGCGGAGTAACAGTATCAGCAAAAACAGGAACCTTCAAACATAAAGGTTATCTTATAAAAATGGTTGATCTGCCCGGTACATACTCTATAGCGGAAAATTCACCGGAAGAACAGTATGTAAGAGATTACCTGCTTGAAGTGCGTCCAGATGTTGTTCTGAATGTGGTGGATTCCACAAATCTGGAGCGCAACCTGTTTCTGACCACTCAGGTAATGGATATGAAGCTCCATATAGTTATGGCGCTAAATATGTATGATGAACTGCAGAGTTCCGGCACTCATATAGATGTCTCTGAACTGGAAAAACTGTTGGGAGTAGAGTGTACTACAACAGTTGCAAAGAGTGGTGACGGTATAATCTCACTGCTTGACAGTATAGTTGCTGCATTCAAAAGCAAAGAGCATACAGTACTGAGGGTTAACTATGGTGAAAAGGTGGAAAAGGCCATTTTTGAGGTGCGCAAAGAGCTGGAGGGATACGAAGATATCTATATGCACCCTTTGAGATTCCTTGCGGTCAAGTTGCTGGAGAATGAACCTGCTACAATCAAGCATATATCTTCACACACCGATAAGTTTGAGCAGATAAAGAGTGTTGCGGACAGACAGCGTGCAGAGATTGAAGAGCTGTATGATGAAGATTTTCCAAGTGTCATTACAAATTCAAAGTTCTCGTTTATCCGAGGCATAATCAACAAGGTTATTACTCAGACTGAAAAGCAGAATAAGGAGAAGGCGCATCTTATAGACAAGGCGCTTACTCACAAGTGGTTTGGATATCCTATAATGATTCTGTTTCTGTGGATTATGTTCCAATCGACATTTACTCTGGGTGCCTATCCGCAGGATTGGATTGATTCTGTGGTAAACTGGTTTGGAAATTTAGTGGCAGGATGGATGGGAGAGGGTGTCCTTTCCAGTCTGGTAGTAGATGGAATTATAGCCGGTGTAGGTGGTGTGCTGGTATTATTGCCCAACATCATCATTCTGTTCCTGTTTATTTCTCTGTTCGAAGATACCGGATATATGGCACGTGCGGCATTTATGATGGATAAGCTAATGCACAAGATAGGTCTGCACGGTAAATCCTTTATCCCAATGCTTACAGGATTCGGTTGCAGCGTTCCGGCTATTATGGCAACCCGTACACTTGAAAAGCCAAAGGACAGACTGACAACTATGATGGCTATACCGTTTGTGTCGTGTTCAGCACGACTGCCGGTTTACCTGCTGTTTGTTGCTGCTTTCTTTGAAAAGAATCAGGGTCTGGTTATACTCTCAATATATCTGATAGGTATTGCTGTATCGGTAATAACTGCACTGTTGCTTAAGAAGACAAAGTTCAAAGAAGAATCGGAACAGTTTGTAATGGAACTTCCGCCATACAGAGTACCATCCATGCGCAATGTACTGGTACATATGTGGGACAAATCGGTGCAATACATTAAGAAGATGGGATCTGTAATACTGGTGGCATCAATTATTATCTGGATGCTGAATTACTTCCCAACCAGCAACAGCAAAACTGATGCTATAGATATGCAGATAGCTCAGACTGAACAGGCCGGCAATATTGATGAAAACCGGAAGAGTGATATAATTGCACAGCTTGAAATAGATAGAGCTGCAGCGCAGAGCGAATATTCATATATAGGACGTATAGGTAAATTCATAGCACCTGTGGTACAGCCTCTTGGATTTGACTGGCAGATGGGAGTAAGCCTTCTTACCGGTCTGGCTGCAAAGGAGATAGTGGTATCATCAATGGGAATACTATACAATGCCGATACCGAAGCGGATGAATCGTCGGAAAAGTTAACAAGAGCATTGCGTACTCACCTTGGTGAAGATGGCAAGCCTTTCCTTACACCACTGAAGGCGTATGGTTTCATGATATTTGTGCTGTTGTGTTTCCCCTGTATAGCTACAATTTCTGCCATTGCCAAAGAGGCCAGCTGGCGCTGGGCAGGTATAACCATACTATACACTACAGGTGTAGCCTGGATAATAACTTTCCTGGTATATCAGATTGGCTCGTTATTCATTTAAAAACAACCTCCTATGAGTACTCTGTTACAAATAATCATAGTCTCTGTAATCTGCCTGTGGGCTATATACAGATTGATTAAAGCTCTCTTTTTCAAAAAAGAGAAGAAATGCAGCTGTGGTTGCAGTGAATGTCCTATTGGTAAAGAGTGTAGCAGTTTCTTAGAAAATAACTAATTTTTTGTAGCTTTGCCACGATATGAAGATTACAGAATTTACAACAGGTATGAAGTTGTCCGATCTGCTGATAAGCAATCCGCAACTTATCCTAATGCTGCCACGCTTTGGTTTGGGACTGGGGTTTGGCGATAAAAAGGTGTCAGATATATGTAATGCACATGATGTATCGGCATCACTGTTTACTCTGATCTGCAATATTTACACTTTCGATAACTATATACCATCGCCGGAACAGATAGAACAGATAGATGGTGATTCGCTCCTGAAGTATCTCTCTGCATCGCATAAATATTTTTTAGAGAAGAGACTCAACCATATAGGCAAGCATATAGAGCGCATAGCTGCGCAGTGTGATAACTACGGAAAGATGCTTATGGACTTCTTTACCGGATATAAGAATGAAGTGGCATCGCATTTCCAGAAGGAGGAGATAAATACATTTCCTTACATATCGGCTCTGTTGCGTAATGAACAGCCAAAGGACTATTCAATTGATGATTACGTAAAAGAGCATGACAATATTGAAGATAAACTGAATGATCTTATCAATATTATAGTAAAATATCTGCCGGAAGATATTCTGCCGGAAGAGCGTATATCTGTGTGGTTCGATCTGGTGCAGGTATCTACCGATTTAAATAAGCATGCCATGATAGAAGATACTATTCTGGTCCCATTTGTACGTCATATAGAGAGGAGTAAATAAGATGAGCAGCAAGAGGATAATCCTGTACGATAAATCAGATATTATAAGGATGGGGTTTGAAAGGCTCTTTTCTCAGCAGAACAATGTAATAGAGATAGTCAAGAGCGTTTATGACGACGAACAGCTGCTCAATGCCATAAACAGCTACAATCCGGATGTTGTTCTGATAAATCCAGCTTTAACAGGCTCCAATACCATAAACCTGATAAACCATATACGCAGACAGTGGCCAGCTGTTTATCTGGTGGCATTGGTGTATAGTTATGTAGAGAGGAATACATTAGCTGCTTTTGACGATATAATAGAGATTAACGATACTCTTACAAATATTACAAAACTGTTGCTGAATGCAAATAGTCTGCAGGAAGACAATAGCGCTTCAGGAGCAGAAACAGAAGAACTCTCTGCGAGGGAATCCGATATAGTGGCACTGGTTGCCAAAGGACACACCAACAAAGAGATAGCTGACATGCTTAACATATCAGTTCACACCGTAATTACGCACAGAAAAAACATATCAAAAAAGACCGGAATCAAATCTATCTCCGGCCTTACTATGTATGCAATCCTGAACAAACTCATCTAAATTTTTGCAGACATATTTTGTGCTGAGCTATAGTTGTTGTAACTTTGCGCCCGCAAAATTAAAATTATGAAATTACAGAGTTTTGAACCCAAGTTATTCAGTTGTTTTAAGGGTTACAGCAAGTCAGCATTTATTCAGGATCTTTTAGCGGGAATTATTGTAGGTATAGTGGCTTTGCCATTGGCAATTGCATTTGGTATAGCATCAGGAGCAACTCCTGAGGCTGGAATTCTTACCGCTATAGTTGCAGGTTTTTTAATCTCTTTCTTTGGAGGAAGTAAGGTTCAGATAGGTGGACCTACGGGCGCATTCATAGTGATTGTCTATGGAATAATTCAGGATTATGGTATGAACGGCCTTTATGTGGCAACATTTATGGCAGGTGCATTCCTTATACTGATGGGAGTTCTGCGCTTAGGTACCATAATAAAGTATATACCTTATCCTATTATAGTGGGCTTTACAAGCGGTATCGCACTAACTATCTTTGCTACACAGATAAAGGATCTGCTTGGATTGCAGATAGAATCTGTTCCTGCCGATTTTATAGGGAAATGGGGTGTTTATTTCCAGAATATCAATACAATAAACTGGTGGTCATTGCTGATAGGTGTATGCAGCATACTGATAATTATCTTTACTCCAAAAGTTAGTAAGAAGATGCCGGGTTCTCTGGTAGCAATCATACTGATGACTCTGGTGGCTCTGTTGCTGAAACATCTGGGCATAACAGGTATAGAGACTATTGGCGACAGATTTACAATTAACGCTTCACTTCCTACAGCAGAAGTTCCCGAATTGAGCTGGAGTACAATTCGTGGTCTGGCGTCGCCTGCTTTGGTTATAGCTATGCTTGGTGCCATAGAATCACTGCTCTCCGCTGCTGTTGCAGATGGTGTGATTGGCGACAAGCACAACAGCAATCAGGAACTTATAGGTCAGGGTATTGCAAATATGGTGGTGCCAATGATAGGTGGTATTCCTGCAACCGGTGCTATAGCACGTACAATGACCAATATAAACAATGGCGGCAGAACACCTGTGGCAGGTATAGTACATGCCGTTGTACTGGCGTTGATTTACCTCTTCCTGATGCCATACGTAAAGTATATTCCAATGTCCTGTCTGGCTGGTGTACTGGTGGTGGTTTCATACAACATGAGCGAATGGCGCAGCTTTAAGGCAATCCTGAAGAATCCGAAATCAGATATCACAGTGCTGTTGGTAACATTCTTCCTGACAGTAATCTTTGACCTGACAATTGCTATAGAAGTTGGTGTGCTGATTGCCTGTCTGTTATGTATGCGCCGTATGGCAGAAACAACAAATGTCTTTATGGTCAGTGATGAGATAGATCCTAGCGAAGGCACTGATGTTCAGAGTAACAGCGAGCATCTGATAATACCACAGGGCGCAGAGGTATATGAAATAAACGGTCCTTATTTCTTTGGTATAGCAAACAGATTTGAAGAGGTTATGCGCGATGTGGAGAATACACCTAAGGTACGTATTATCAGAATGCGTAAGGTTCCGTTTATAGATTCAACCGGTGTACACAATCTCTCCAATCTATGTAAATCATGCAAACAGAAGGGTATTCAGGTGGTACTTTCCGGTGTAAACGATAATGTTATGAAGGTGTTGTCAAATGCCGGATTCGATAAGGAAATTGGCCGAGAGAATATCTGTTCGCATATAAACGGTGCTCTTGATCGTGCAAAAGAGATAGTAGCAGAAAATAAGTGAGTTATAAGACGGTGGTTGCTCTAACCATACGGTCCTAATTTAGTTATCAACAGTAAGTTATAGTTTTTAACAAGCTGTTGATAACTTTTTTTTATTTTGTGGGGTAAAGTGGAGCAAAGTGGGGTAAAAGTTCATAACTTTGAAATCGAAATATAAGCTTATAGAACAAAATGAATTTCATAGGACGATTTTCGGCAAAAATAGATGCCAAAAACAGGGTTTTCCTGCCTTCCAACTTCCGTAAAATCATAAATACGGCAGCAGAAGAGTCGTTGGTAATCAGAAAGGATTATTTTGAAAATTGCCTGGTCATATATCCGCTTTCGGAGTGGAAGGCCGAAGTTGAACGTGTGCGCCAGCGATTAAACAGATTCGATATTAAACAGCAGATGGTTTACAGGCAGTTGTTGTCAGAAGCTCAGGAGGTGCAGATGGATAGCAGCGGACGTATTCTTATTTCCAGGCAGCAGCTGGACAAGATAGGAATAAAACAGGATGTTGTTTTTGTAGGAATGCAGCAGGTTATAGAGCTGTGGGATGCCGGTGCAGTGGAACCGGATAGTGCTCAGGGCTTTATATCTGAAGAGGAGTTTGCTAAGGAATTGATGAACTTTATGAAGAGTGAATAAGTGGATACAGTTCAGACATATCATGTTCCGGTTCTTCTGACACAAAGTATAGATGAACTGATAACAAATCCGAATGGAGTCTATGTGGATGCTACATTTGGAGGTGGCGGTCATAGTAAGGAGATACTATCCAGATTGGGTAAGGATGGTGAACTGTACAGCTTTGACCAGGATGCGGATACTATGAATAACATAGTGGATGATGACCGCTTTACTTTTGTCTATAGCAACTTTAGATATATGCGCAACTTTATGCGCTATTATGGTCATGAACAGGTGGATGGAATACTTGCCGATTTAGGAGTTTCATGGCACCATTTTGATGATGAAAACAGAGGTTTCTCTTTCCGTTTTGATGCTCCGCTTGATATGCGTATGAATCAGGCTAAGGGTATAACCGCCGCAGAGGTGCTTAATAGTTATGATGAAGAGAAGCTGGCATCGCTCTTTTATCTGTATGGCGAATTAAAAAACGGTCGTCAGCTGGCGTCTGCAATAATACGTAAACGCGAAAGTGATTATATAAGTACCACCGGGCAATTGGTGGAGATTGTACGTACCTGCGTGGGTAAGGAGAGAGAAAAAAAGGAGATGGCAAAGGTGTTTCAGGCTCTGCGTATGGAGGTGAATCATGAAGTTGATGCATTGCGCGAAATGTTGCTTTCAACCTTAAAAATACTTAAACCGGGTGGAAAACTTGTAATTATTACCTATCATTCGATAGAAGATAGAATGGTAAAGAATCTTATGAAGAGTGGAAACCTGGAGGGAAATGTAGAAACTGATTTTTACGGAAACAGAAATGTGCCGTTCAAAAAGGTTGTAAAACCGATTATTCCTGATATGGATGAACAGAACCGTAACCCGCGTTCAAGAAGTGCAAAGCTAAGAGTTGCAGAAAAGATTTGAAACAATGGATAAGAAAAAGAAAAAAAGCTGGAAACGCATAGATCTTGGTGAAAAGATAGCAGCGTGGATTGAACACAACTGGGCATTTATAATAGTTGTGGTGCTGATCTTTTTCTTTTATATAGGTTATGGCTTTTCTACTCAGAATGACCTTATTGAGATAGAGAACTTAAAGAAGGAACTTGTGCAGATAAGATACAGAGCGCTGAATACCACCAGCGATTTATCGGCAAAAAGTAAACCTTCATATATTGAGGATATTATTAATTCAGGTGAATTGGGTTTGGAGATAAATTCTGAACCGCCTTTTGTCCTGTCAGAATAGTGGTAAGATATGGCTAAGAAGAGAACTGAACAACAGAAGCTGAAACTGGCGTATAGTCTGGTCTTTTTTACTATAGCTGTATTTTGCTCGGGCGCTATCATAGGCAATATGGCTATTACTATGTTTGTGGAACGTTCATACTGGAAAGAGGTTTCAGACTATTCTATAGATTGGAATGTAGAGATACCTGCACGCCGTGGTAATATATTGAGTGATGAAGGGTTGTTGCTTTCAAGCAGCATACCGCAGTATATGATCCATTTTGACTTTAAGAGCTATGAAAAGAAGGCTGAAGACAAAAAGAAGGATCAGGCTAAAAAGGATTCACTATTCATAAACTATATAGATCCATTTGTAGATGAATTGCTGACTATCTTCCCGGAATATTCCAGACAGCAGATAGTGAATCACTACAGAGAAAAATTCAATAGCAGATCAAGTTATTGTACCATTCTGCCTGCCAATCGTCCGATATCGTACAATCAGTATAATGCCATCAAGGACAATGAGTGGCTGAATCCGCGTTACAATGGATGGTTCTATTCCTGCATAGAGAAGGTCAGCAGACAGAAACCATACGGAAAACTGGCATCGCGTACAATTGGAGATTTGTACGGAGTTCTGGATTCTGCAAAAAATGGTATTGAGCTCTCTTACGATTCTCTGCTCAGAGGAAAACCTGGTATAGGACATCAGGAGAAGATAAAGGGCGTGACCAGGATTATTACAGATGTGCCGCAGGTGGATGGTTGCGATGTGGTTACTACGCTGAATGTGGAGATGCAGGATATTGCAGAAAGGGCATTGCACAAGGAACTGACTAAATTGAATGCAGCATCGGGTGTAGCCATGGTAATGGAGGTGAAGACAGGCGATATCAAGGCTATTGCCAGCCTTACCAGACTGAATGACGGTTCATTTATGGAGATACAGAACAATGCAGTAAAGGAACTGTTTGAACCTGGCTCTACCTTTAAAACGATGTCGATGATGGTGGGAATGGACGAAGGTAAAATAGTAATGGATGAACCGGTCTATTGTCACAAAGGAGCCTATAATGGTTTCTCGGCACGTCAGGTTATGTACGATCATAACTATCGCAGAGGCGGTTATGATACTCTGACTACAACAGAAATATTGATGTATTCATCGAATATAGGTATTGCAAAACTGATTCACAGAGGTTATAAGGATAACCCACAGGCTTTTGTGGATGCAGTTAAGCGTACAGGTATTGATAGCCACTTTACAATGCAGCTTATAGGAACTGCAGCTCCGGTTATAAACAGGGATGGTTACTGGGATGCTACCAGACTGCCATGGATGTCAACAGGATATAACCTGCAACTTCCTGTAATAAATACACTTGCATTCTATAATGCTATAGCCAATGATGGTAAAATGGTGGAACCTCGTCTTATCAGAGAGGTGCGTCGTGGTGATGAGGTTGTGGAAGAGATTCCTGTACGAGTAGTTAATGACAAGATATGTAAGGAGAGCACTCTGAAGGATGTACAGTATATGCTGGAAAAGGTGGTATCAGAGGGTTTGGCAAAACAGGCTGGTTCAAAATACTTTAAATCGGCAGGTAAAACCGGTACTGCACAGGTTGGCTACGGAGGAAATGGCAGAACTACCCACATGGTTTCGTTCTGTGGCTATTTCCCGGCAGACAATCCACAGTATTCATGTATAGTCTCTATAAGGACTTCGCCTGAAATGCACGGTGATGCATCCGGCGGTGGTATGGCCGGTCCGGTCTTCAGGGAGATTTCAGAAAAGGTTATGGCAACCAGATTGTACAGAGATGTTGAACTGGCTATAGATTCAGCGTTATATACTGCTCCTAAGGTGTTGAACGGAGATTTGCAGAAGATACAACTGGTGTTGGACGAACTGGGTATGAAACCGGAATGGAATGGTACCAGATTTAGTAAAAAAGATAGTATCTGGGGAAGTGTAACCTCCGATTCTGCATTGGTAACGATGACTGCCAAAGATTATATAACAGAAGGTCTGGTACCGAATGTGGTAGGAATGGGAGCACAGGATGCTCTCTATCTATTGGAGAGTGTTGGCTTGAAAGTTAGAATTAATGGTGTGGGCCGTGTCAGACAGCAGAGCCTGAGGGCAGGAACCAGATTTAATAATGGGTCAGTAATTGAACTGACATTAAGAATGTAGTATTTGAATTATATATGGCTATGAAATTAGATGAATTGATTAAAGGTCTGCCTATAGTGGCAGTTGAGGGCAATCTGGAGACAGAAATTGCCAATGTTCAGATAGATTCCAGGAAGGTGGTAGAAGGATCTATGTTTGTAGCTATGCGTGGAACTACAGTGGATGGTCATGCATTTATTGCAAAGGCCATCGAATTGGGTGCAAAGTCCATTCTATGCGAAGATATTCCGCAGGATATTCAGAGCGGTGTTACATATATAAAGGTGGAGGATTGTGAAAAGTGTGTAGGTCAGGTAGCAACACGCTTTTATGGTAATCCTTCAGAAAAGGTAAAACTGGTTGGCGTTACAGGAACTAACGGTAAAACTACCATTGCAACTCTTCTTTATGAGATGTTCCGTAAAATGGGTTACAAGTGCGGTCTGTTATCTACCGTATGTAACTATATAGATGGCGAACCAATACCTGCCAGCCATACAACTCCTGATGCCATTACGCTGAATGCTCTTTTGGGCAGAATGGCAGACGAAGGTTGCAAATATGTCTTTATGGAGTGTAGTTCGCATGCCATTGCACAGAGAAGAATAGGTGGCTTGAAATATGCCGGGGGAATCTTTACCAATCTTACCCGCGACCATCTGGATTACCATAAGACTGTAGATAACTACATTAAGGCAAAGAAGATGTTCTTTGATTCACTGGGGAAGGATGCCTTTATGGTTACCAATCTGGATGATAAGCACGGTCTTGTTATGGCACAGAATACCAAGGCTAAGGTTAAGACCTATTCATTACGCAGTCTCTCCGATTTCAAGGGAAAGCTCCTGGAATCAAACTTTGATGGTATGCTGATGGATATTAATGGTCAGGAGGTGTTCCTGCGCTTTATTGGAAAATTCAATGCAAGCAACCTTCTGGCGGTTTATGGTGCAGCCTGTATGTTGGGAAAAGATCCAATGGAGGTGCTAACCGTTATGAGCACACTTGTGCCTGTTAACGGCCGATTTGATGCAATGCGTTCTCCAAACGGCTTTACCGCCATAGTGGATTACGCCCATACTCCTGATGCCCTGGCAAATGTATTGACCACCATAACTGATGTGCTTGCAGGAACTGGTCAGATAATAACGGTTGTTGGTGCAGGTGGTAACAGAGATAAGGGTAAACGTCCCTTGATGGCCCAGGAGAGTGTTAAATATAGTGATAAGGTTATTCTTACTTCAGATAACCCACGTTTTGAAGAGCCGCAGGATATTATAAACGATATGCTGGAGGGCGTATCAGCGCAAGAGCGCAAAAAGGTGCTGGTGATAGTTGACAGAAGGGAGGCTATACGCACTGCCTGTATGCTGGCTGCACAAAACGATGTTGTGCTGGTGGCAGGTAAGGGACATGAAGATTATCAGGAGATAAAGGGTGTCAAGCACCATTTTGACGATAAGGAGATAATAAAGGAGATATTTGAATCAATCAATTGATGTGATATATGTTGTATAGTCTGTTTCAGTATTTGCAGGAGATAGTTGATATACCGGGCGCGGGAATGTTTACATACGTAACATTCCGCAGTATGTTTGCGCTTGTAACTTCAATCATCATATCTGCCTGGTTTGGCAGTAAGTTTATTGACTATCTGAAAAGTCATAGTATTACAGAGACACAGCGTGATGAGAAGACCGATCCTTTCAATGTGAGTAAGAAGGGTGTTCCTACAATGGGTGGTGTTATTATAATCATTGCGATACTGGTTCCATGTTTGCTGGTTGGTCAGCTGAATAATCCCTATATGTTGCTGATGATTATTACAACGCTGATACTGGGCGCAATAGGCTTTGCAGATGATTATATAAAGACATTCAAAAAGAACAAGGACGGACTTAATGGCTGGATAAAGGTGGCCGGACAGGTGCTGTTGGGACTCATAGTAGGTCTTACACTAAGGTATGCTCCGGGTGTGGTTATAAATGAAAAAGTTGATACTAAAATAGAGAACAACATAGAGGTGGTTGTAAAGACTCCTGATGTGAAATCTACCCGTACAACAATTCCTTTCCTGAAGGATCATAACCTGAACTATTCTGATCTGTTTGGCTGGTTGGGCGAACCGCTTAAATATAAGGCAGGCTGGATTTTCTTTGTCTTCCTTACAGTTTTTGTGGTGACAGCTGTATCGAATGGTTCTAATCTGAATGACGGAATGGATGGGATGGCTGCGGGAAATTCCGCTATCATAGGAATAACGCTCGGTGTTTTGGCCTACCTCTCAAGTAACGTTGTGGCTGCCGGCCATCTGGATTTGATGTATATACCGGGCAGTCAGGAGGTGGTGGTTTTCCTGTGTGCATTTGTAGGCGCATTGATAGGATTCCTCTGGTACAACTCCTATCCTGCACAGATTTTTATGGGCGATACTGGAAGTCTTACAATTGGTGGAATAATTGCAGTATCAGCTATATGTATCCATAAGGAGCTGTTGCTGCCAATACTTTGCGGAGTATTCCTGCTGGAAAGTCTCTCTGTAATACTCCAGAAATTCTACTACAAGAGTGGTAAAAAGAGTGGGTTGCATCGCAGAATATGGAAACGTACTCCTATTCATGACCATTTCAGAACAAGCATGGAGCAGGTTCACAGAAGTGACCCTACAAGTACGGTTATATTTAAGGGTAACGATAAAAAGTTGCAGTTTGAGACAAAGATTACTTTAAGAACGTGGATTATCAGCATAGGACTGGCAATAATCACATTACTTACATTAAAGATACGATGACAATGGCAAAAAAGATAGTAGTGTTAGGTGCAGCAGAAAGTGGCGTTGGTGCAGCTATTCTGGCTCAGAAGCAGGGATTTGATGTTTTTGTATCGGATTTCTCCAGGATTAAGGATTTTTATAAGGAGGAACTGGAGAAACGCAATATATTATGGGAGGAGTGCAACCATAATGAAGATATTATACTCTCTGCCGATGAAGTGATAAAGAGTCCCGGTATTCCAAATGATGCGCCTATAATACTGAAGGTTAAGGAGAAAAATATTCCGGTAATCTCTGAAATTGAGTTTGCCGGCAGATATACAAATGCAAAGATGATCTGCATTACCGGTAGTAATGGTAAAACTACCACTACATCGCTTATATACCATATCTTTAAGATGGCGGGAATGAATGTCGGACTGGCCGGAAATATTGGCAGCAGTCTGGCATGGCAGGTAGCTGAAAAGGATTTTGACTATTATGTGATAGAGTTAAGCAGTTTCCAGCTGGACAATATGTATGAATTCAAAGCAGATATTGCCGTTCTGATGAATATTACTCCTGACCATCTGGACAGATATGATCACTGCATGCAGAACTATGTTGATGCCAAGATGCGTGTAGTTCAGAACCAGACTGCCGACGATGCTTTTGTGTTCTGGAACGACGACCCAATTATTCAGGCAGAGCTGAAGAAATATGGTCTGAAGGCTACTCTGTATCCATTCGCAGAAGATAAGGCAGCAGAACTGGCAGCATATACAGAAGAGGGAACTCTCTATTTTGACAGACCATACGCATTCAATATGGAGCAGGAATCGCTGGCATTGACAGGTAAACATAATCTGTATAATTCAATGGCTGCCGGTATATCTGCAAATATTGCCGGTATCAAAAATGAAACTATCAGAGAGGCACTTCAGACATTCAAAGGCGTGGAACACCGTCTGGAGCGTGTAGCCAGAGTGAATGGAGTGGATTATATAAACGATTCAAAAGCTACAAATGTGAATAGCTGCTGGTATGCTCTGCAGAGTATGCCGGTAAAGACCATCCTTATTCTGGGTGGAAAGGATAAAGGTAACGATTACACTGAGATAGCTGACCTGGTACGCGAAAAGTGTTCAGGCCTGGTATATCTGGGATTGCATAACGAAAAGCTGCACGGATTCTTTGACTGCTTTGGTTTGCCTGTTGCCGATGTTCAGTCTATGCATGATGCAGTTCAGGCCGCTTATAAGATGGCAAAACCGGGCGAAATAGTCCTGTTAAGCCCATGTTGCGCCAGCTTTGACCTGTTTAACAGCTACGAAGACAGAGGAGATCAGTTCAAAAAGTGTGTTAGAGCATTATGATATCTGAAGAGAAAAATATTAATGAAGGAACAGATCAGGTTCAGCAATCTGAGAACGTGATATTGGAACAACCGGAAGGCAAACGTTTTAAACTTCTGGTTGGCGATAAGCGTATCTGGATTATTGTACTGTTGCTGATGATAATCTCAGCGCTGGAGGTGTTCAGTGCCAGCAGCCGTTTCTCGTTTAACGACCAGAACTATATTACTCCGGTTATTCCGCATCTGGGATTTATGCTGCTGGGCTTTGTCTGTATGGTGGTGGTTCATCGCATACCTTACAGGTATTATAAACTATTCACCCTGCCTCTGCTTGTGGCTTCAGCAGTGTTGCTGTTAATACTTTTTGTTAAGGGCATAGGGAATCCCAATGCTCAACGCTGGATCCCAATATTCGGTTTTCAGTTTCAGCCTTCTGAATTGGCTAAGATGGCAGTGATTCTATATACTGCATCTGTGGCGTCAAAGACCAAAAAGGATGATGATTATAGTAAAAAAGACTCTTTCTGGAAGATAATTGTATGTTTGGGCATCTTCTGTGCGTTGATAGTCGGCGAAAACTTGTCAACAGCATTCCTGTTAGCTGTTACAATAGTGCTTATGCTGCTTATCAGCGGTGTAAGTACCAAGAGAACATTGATACTGATAGGAACAGGTGCTGTTATGGCCGGAATAATATTAATGTTCTTTGTGGTAGTTCCCAAAAGCACTATGAACAGTCTGGCAGAAAAGGGAATAGTGCCGGGCAGAGCAACAACTTGGCAGGCGCGTGTGCTGGATTTTGTTGATGAGAAACAGACTGCAAAAGAGTATGCACAGGTGACAGCAAAGGATAAACCACAGGAGACACATGCAAAGATAGCCATAGCATCCAGCAATTTTCTGTGGGGTAAAGGAATAGGTAATTCAGAAGAGCGCGATTTTATTCAGGAGGCAACTTGTGACTTTATTTACGCTATTATCATAGAAGAGTGCGGCATGGTAATTTCAATAATGGTTCTGGCTCTGTATATATGGCTGATGTATATCTGTGGAACAATTATTTCCAAGTGCCGTAATAAGTTTGCATCATATCTGGTAGTAGGAATATCTATGCTGATTGGACTACAGGCGATGATGAATATGATGGTAGCTGTAGGAGCGATGCCGGTAACGGGACAACCTTTGCCTCTTATAAGTAAGGGAGGTACATCAATGGTGTTCAGCTGTATATATTTTGGTTTTCTGTTAGGTATCAGCAATGGTATTGAACAGGACGAGAAGGGAGAGGTTAGAGAAAACGTACAAGAAACTGTTTAATATGGAAAGTAAATTGAAGGTTATAGTAAGCGGAGGTGGAACCGGTGGACATATCTTTCCGGCAATATCCATAGCTGATGCAATTAAGGCAGCTCGTCCGGATGCAGAGATTCTGTTTGTTGGCGCAAAGGGACGTATGGAGATGACACGTGTGCCGGCTGCAGGCTACAAAATTGTAGGTTTGCCTATATGTGGCTTTGACAGGAAGAATCCTTTCAAGAATATTGCGGTTTTGTTAAAATTGGTACGTAGTCAGATAATGGCCAGAAAATTATTGAAGGATTTCTGTCCTGATGTGGTAGTAGGAGTGGGTGGATATGCCAGCGGACCTACACTACGTATGGCCGGAAAGTTAGGAATACCTACACTTATACAGGAACAGAATTCTTATGCAGGTGTAACCAATAAACTGCTGGCAAAAGATGCTGCCAAGATATGTGTTGCGTATGAAGGTATGGAACGTTTCTTCCCGGAAGAGAAGATAATGGTTACCGGTAATCCTGTTCGCAGGAATCTGGTTGAAAACAAGATGAAGCGTTCAGATGCTGCACGACAGTTGAATCTGGATCCATCAAAGAGAATACTTCTTATAGTAGGTGGTAGTCTTGGCGCCAGAACTTTGAATGAAAGTGTTATGGCAAATCTGGACCTGATAAGAATAAGCGATGATGTGCAGATAATCTGGCAGACAGGAAAGTACTACTTTGAAGAGATGAAACAGAGATTGGCAGCTGAGGTACCAGTTCCGAATCTCTTTCCAACAGATTTTATTTCTGATATGGATGCAGCGTATGGCGCTGCCGATCTGGTGGTGTCGCGTGCGGGTGCAGGAACAATATCGGAATTGTGTCTGCTTAAGAAACCGGTAATACTTGTGCCATCACCAAATGTGGCAGAAGATCATCAGACAAAGAATGCAATGGCTCTGGCTAACAAGGATGCAGCTATTCATATTGCAGATGTGTCGGCAAGGAAGGAACTTATGCCTGTTGCACTTGATGTGGTAAAAGATATGAAGAAATTGGAGGATTTAAGTGCAAACATATTCAGAATGGCACTGAAGGATTCTGCAGAAATCATAGCAAATGAGGTTCTGAAACTGGCTAAGGCTGACAAAGCTTTTTCAATAGACAATGTGGAGTCTGTCTATTTTATAGGTGCCGGAGGTATAGGAATGAGTGCTCTGATACGCTATTTCCTTAAGAGCGGAAAAAAGGTAGCAGGATACGATAAGACACCCAGCGATCTGACAAACCAGCTTATCAGTGAAGGTGCTGATATTCATTATGATGAAGGTGTGGAACTAATTCCTGAATATTGTAAGCAGAGTAGTAAAACGCTTGTAGTATATACACCTGCAATTCCTGCAGAACATAAAGAGTTCGTCTGGTTCAGAGAGAATGGTTTCGAAATACAGAAACGTGCCCAGGTTTTAGGTACTTTAACCCGAACTTTGGATGGTTTGTGTGTTGCCGGTACACATGGCAAAACTACAACATCTACAATGGTTGCTCATATTATGAATATGATGCCGGATGGATGTAATGCCTTTCTGGGTGGTATCTCAAAGAATTATGGCAGCAATCTGTTACAGAGTGAAAAGAGTAACTATGTTGTAATTGAGGCCGATGAGTTTGACCGTTCGTTCCACCATCTTACTCCGTTGCGTTCTGTAATTACTGCAATGGATGCCGATCATCTGGATATATATGGAACGTATGAAAACTATATAGAGAGCTTCCGTCACTATTCCTCTTTAATAAAGAGTGGTGGAGCGCTTATAGTTAATACTGCAGTTGCAGAACTGTTGAAACCCAGATTGGCTGAAAATGTTTCACTATATACCTATTCTATAGATAACGGCGATTTCCATGCAGAAAATATAAGAATAGGACGTGGTACAATTGTATTCGATTTTGTAGGACCTGACAGAAGAATTGCAGATATAGAACTGGGCGTTCCTGTAAGGGTGAATATAGAGAACGGAATAGCAGCAATAGCGATGGCATTGCTGAGTGGAGCAACAGATGAGGCTATTCTTAAGGGAATGGCTACATTCCGTGGTTGTGACAGACGTTTCGATTTTCATCTGAAAGAGGATAATGTTGTTTATGTGAGTGATTATGCTCATCATCCGGAAGAACTTCGCCAGTGTGCCATATCAATGAAGGAACTATATGCAGGAAGTAAGGTTACTGCGATATTCCAGCCTCATTTATATACACGTACACGCGATTTCTACAAAGAGTTTGCTGATAGTCTGTCGCTGTTTGATGAAGTCTATCTAGTGGATATATATCCTGCAAGGGAATTGCCTATAGAGGGCGTAACCAGCCAGCTGATAGCCGATAATATGAAGAGTGGAATCTGTAAAGCTGTGATTTCGCTAAGTCAGGTACCTGAAGTGGTGGAGCGTATTAAGGCAGATACAGATGTTCTGGTTACGGTTGGAGCTGGTGATCTGGAGAATTATGTTCCCAAAATAGTTGAAATATTAAAATCCAAGTAGAGGTGAAAAAGATTTTATCCATAGTTGCTGCGATTGTATTTGCTGCTTATCTTCTCTTCTCGCTCTTCCTGTCTCGTTCAGCTAGCGATAAGATGGATTCGGATCTGTGTCAGGGGATAGTGGTAGAGGTGCGTAATAAGTCCGGGTATGATTTGATGAGCGTTTCAGCAGTCAATGATATACTTGTAGCTAATGCTATGAATCCGGAAGGCAGACTGATGGGTGAAGTCAGTATAGAGGATATGGAAGAGGTTCTGATGACGAATCCTCTGATATCATCAGTAAATTGTTATAAGACAACAGCAAATACCGTGTTTGTAGATCTTACAACAAAAGTTCCTGTGTTGAGAGTAAAGAATAACAGAGGGGAAGATTTCTATGTTGACAGCAGGGGCTCTTTGATAGCTGCAAAATTGCGTCCTCTGGATATACCTTTGGCGACAGGATATGTGGACAGTATATTTGCTGCAGAAAAATTATATGAACTGGCTATGTTTCTGCAGAATTCAGAGTTCTGGCATTCACAGATAGCTCAGGTAAATGTTACTGCTGATGGCCAGGTGGAACTGGTTCCGAGAGTTGGCAATCATCTTCTTGTTTTGGGAGAACCTTCCGATTATGAGGAGAAGTTTGACAGATTGATGAATTTTTATGAAGATGGATTGGGTGTCATAGGATGGAATAAGTATAGTTCAATCAGCGTGGCATTCAATAATCAGGTGGTGTGTAAGAAAAAATAAAGATATATGGAAGAGAATTTGATAGCAGCCATAGAGTTGGGATCGTCTGCAATATCCGGAATAGTAGGGCAGAGGTTTGCCAATGGAGCGATGAAGGTACTGGCATATGTTTCATTACCTTCTGAATCTTCAATCCGCCATGGTGTGGTTTATAACACTGAAAAAGCAGCATCAATCATTGCTGAGGTGATAGAAAAGCTAAAAAAAGCCTCTGTATGTGATATTAATATGCTGTATGTTACCCATAACGGAAAGTCACTGAGTTCATCAAAGACAAGTGTTGAGAGGGTCTTTGATGAGTCCAAGATTGTTGAAGATCTGGATATTCTGAATATGCAGCAGGAGTGTGAAGCTATTCCGTTGGAGAATAAGAGCAGGCTGTTTATGTATCCTCAGGAGTTTACACTCGATAACAAAAGTATTACAGAGAAGGATCCTATAGGTGTTTCATGTAAAACCATCAGGGGCGATTATCTGAGCGTTGTTATGAATTCTAATCTCACTGATGATGTTGAGAGAACTTTTGTGCGTGCTTCTGTATCGGTAGCGGATAGTTTTCTCTCAATAATAAATGTTGCTGATTATCTGCTTTCTGCAGATGACAGGCAGCAGGGTTGTGCATTGGTGGATTTTGGCGCTGATACTACAACATTGTCCATATATAAGAACGGCGTTCTGAAGTATTTAAGGGTTTTGCCTATAGGTAGTTCACTTATAACATCCGACCTGGCTACTGTTCTGAAAATTCCATATCCTGAAGCTGAAAAGCTGAAAACTACATACGGACTTGCCAGTCTGAACTCTTCGCAGGATCTGAATGAAACAGTTATGGTAAATTCAAGAAAGATAACCATTAAGGAGATAAGTGCAATAATAGAGGCTAGAAATGAAGAGATACTCCGTAATCTGGATGCACATATCAAGAATTCAGATCTGGGAGAACTTTTATATGCCGGTATCGTCGTTATAGGTGGTGGTTCAAATCTGCGTAATCTCTCCAAGGCTATTCAGAAAAGCGTGATAAATGGAGATCGTGTACGTTTTGTAAGAGAGCCCGCAAATAGTGTAGAGTGGGTAGAACCAAAATGGAAGAAGAGCGATGCATCACAGCTTTCGTTGCTCTCCATGTTAGCTATTGACGGTGAAAACTGCTGTGAAAGAATGATTTTTGATGAGATAGATCATCTCTCTCCGATAGAAGAGAGTAAAGTTCAGCAGCAGTCTCTGTTTACAGACGATGGCGAGAGTGTTCAGGAATTGAAGGATAAATTGGAAGCAGAGAAGAGAGCGGCAGAGGCTCAACTGAGACAGAATGCTGCAGAAGATATTTCAGAAGAAGCAGAACAGCAACCTGCAAAAAAAACAAAGACAGCAGGATATAGTAGAGTGTTCGGCAGAATGAAAAACTTTATGGAGAGAATAGTGGATTCTACTGAAGGCTTTTTTGATGCAGATGATGATGCTGAAGACGAAAATAATACTAACGATACAAACCAATAAAGAGCTGCACTATGAATGAAACAATAAAGAGTTTTGAAGAGAGGGGAACATTGGATTTCGGTTTCCCTACTTCCGTAAATAGTATTATCAAAGTAATAGGTGTAGGAGGTGGCGGTGGAAACGCCGTAGAAAATATGTATCGTCAGGGTATTTATGATGTCGGTTTTGTATTGGCAAATACAGATCATCAGGCTCTGCATAAATCAGAAATACCGGTAAAGCTGCAGTTGGGAAAGACTGTTACCAATGGTTTGGGTGCCGGAAATGATCCGGAAGTGGCCAAACGTGCAGCAGAAGAGAGCAAGGCCGATATAGAAGCTCAGTTTAATGATGGTACCAAGATGGTGTTTATCACAGCCGGAATGGGTGGCGGTACCGGAACCGGTGCTGCTCCAATTATAGCTAAATATGCAAAAGAGGCCGGAATGCTGACTGTAGGAATAGTTACTATACCTTTCAAGTTTGAGATGCGTCCAAAGATTCACCAGGCTTTAAGTGGCGTAAAGGAGATGGCAAAACAGGTGGATGCTCTTCTGGTTATCAGTAATGAAAAACTCCTGGAGATGTATCCTCAGCAGAGTGTGGCAGAAGGCTTTAAGAAGGTTGATGAAACGCTTACAGTAGCTACAAAGAGCATTGCAGAACTTATTACTGTGCGCGGTATAATTAATCTGGACTTCCATGACGTGAGCAAGATACTTAAAAATGGTGGTGTTGCCATAATGAGTACAGGTAAGGCTAGCGGAACAAACAGAGTGAACAGAGCATTGGAAGAGGCTCTGAATTCTCCTTTGCTGTATAATAATGATATATACAATTCAAAGAAGATCCTTTTCAATATCTACCAGAGCAAAAAGAACCCTCTGATTATAGAGGAGATGACAGAGGTGCGTGAATTTATGGATAAGTTTGAAAATGGAAACGATATAGAACTTATCTGGGGACTGGCAGATGATAATGAACTGGAAGATGAGGTTAAGATTACAGTTCTGGCTACAGGTTTTGGTATGGAGGATATACCATTCCTGGATGAAAATCCTGACGAGATTATTGATATTATATATGGTAAGGATGTCTGCTGGTATGAACTAAGAGATGAAGATCTGGATAATGATGTGTTGCTGGATGCATTAAGTACCATTCCAACATATCAGAGAGATGCAAATAATATACAAAAGATAAGGGGCTGCCGCAGATAAGCATCTGTCAGCGGAAAATCTCTTCCAGAATGTCTATCGATTTGAGTCTTGGAAAGAGAGGTATATGTATCCGGAAATAGTCATTTAACTTATGTAATAGCTGAACACGTTCCTGATGAGTCAGGGGCGTGTTTTGCATTGTACCGGGTTCCGTTCCGGAAAGGAGTGCAAGTTTATAGGTTGTCTGTTCATCCATAAAGTCATTATGTGCGGGCTTGCATTCAGTATATTCGCCTTCAATCATATCAAAGTAATATCCGCTTTTGTATAAATAGCTGTCAGGGAAGATACCAAGATGTCTGGCGACGCATATCATAAGCAGCAGATGGAGGTTTGAACAATTTTCCTGGCTATCCAGCAATTCCAGAAAATCTTCTATGGTTGAATAAAGCGCAATATTGCATTCTTCATTCTTCAGAGCGTAAGTCAGGAATTCTGCAATATATAGAGCTACAGCTCTTTTAACAGGGTTGAATGGAATTTGTTTATATGGGGCTCTGTTTCTTACCTGTGACAGATGTTGTAAAGAATGGCCCTGCTGTTCGCCTTTAGTCTCAAATTCAATTCTGGTCAGTGGTTGTAATAGGGCATTCTTTGCGGCTCCCTTGCTGCTCTTTGCTAAATAGAACATATATGATGCATATCCCTGCTCCCGGGAGAATATGTGAACAACACTCGATTTGTCGTTATGTTTGACCACACTTAGAAGGATTCCGGCCTCTTTTTGCCACATTTTTTTGACTTTTTTTTAATTGTTAAGCGAAGATATGAAAAAAACTTATGAAAAAGTTTGCAGATAAAAAAAATGTCACTACTTTTGCATCCGCTTAAGGCAAGTACCTGAGAAATCAGGCGTTGAGGATGGCGTGTTCGTATATCGGTTAGTACACAAGATTTTCATTCTTGTAAGAGGGGTTCGACTCCCCTACACGCTACAAGTTAAATAAAAAAAGGAAGATTTATAATGGCAAATCACAAGTCAGCCTTAAAGGCAA
>JAGCKJ010000013.1 GCA_017647575.1 Bacteroidaceae bacterium
GGCTGATGAACAAACAGACACACTTGGTCATATTTGAAGCAGGTATTTCAAAACCTAATGAAATGATGCCTTTGTGGAAAATAATCAACCCTACTATAGGTGTTCTGACAAATATCGGCAGTGCTCATCAGGAAAATTTCTCTACACTGCAGGATAAATGTATAGAGAAACTGAATCTCTTCAGAAAATGCGATATAATTATTTATGATGCAGATAATGAATTGATTCAGGGTTGTGTGAATAAGGCTGTGATGACTGCCGGTGAAATAGCATGGTCAAAGAAGAATCAGGAGAAACCTCTGTTTATATCAGCTATAGAAAAGGATCTGCATTCTACCACAATACGTTACAGATATTTGGGTCTTGACAACATGTACACAATCCCTTTTGTGGATGATGCTTCTGTGGAAAATTCCATACATTGTCTGGCGGTGTGCCTCTATATGATGATTTCGCCTGAAGTGATAGCTAAGCGTATGGCAAAACTTGAACCATTGGCAATGCGACTAGAGGTAAAGGATGGAAAGAATAATTGTATCATTGTGAATGACAGTTATAACTCGGATATTTCATCCCTCTCCATTGCCTTGGATTTTATGGAAAGAAGGCAGGATAACAAGCAACATACCAGAACACTCATTCTTTCAGATATATTGCAATCCGGATGGTCAAACAATGAACTTTACAAGCGTGTAAAACAGTTGGTAGAAGGTAGAGGTATTACAAAACTTATAGGCGTAGGAAAGAATATATCCACCGTTTCAAAAATGTTCGATGTTGACAGCAAGTATTTTTTTGAATCTACAGATAAATTGCTGGCATCAAATGTGATAAACGATATAAAGAATGAAATGGTGCTTGTTAAGGGTGCCCGCAGTTTTAATTTTGACAGAATAACTGAAAGACTGGAACTGAAGGTGCATGAGACAATACTTGAGGTAAATCTGAATGCTTTGGTAAATAATCTGGACAGATATCGTGCTATGCTGCAGCCGGAAACCAAGGTAGTGTGTATGGTTAAGGCATCAGCTTACGGTGCAGGTGCTGTAGAGGTAGCAAAGACCCTGCAGGATTGTAAGGTCGATTATCTGGCAGTTGCAGTAGCAGATGAAGGACGTGAATTGAGGAACGCCGGAATAACCACCAGCATAATGGTGATGAATCCGGAAAAGACATCCTTTAAACTACTGTTTGATTACAAGCTTGAACCTGAAATATACAGTTTTCATTTGCTGGATGAATTTATACGCGCAGCAGAACATAATGGTATAACCAATTTCCCTATTCATGTAAAGATTGATACGGGAATGCACAGATTGGGATTCAGTCCAGACGATATGCCGGAACTGGTTCGCAGATTAAATAGACAGACGGCAGTTATCCCAAGTTCCGTTTTTTCACATTTTGTGGGTAGTGATTCTGAACTCTTTGATTCTTTCTCAAAGATTCAGGCAGAAAGATTTAAGGCTGCTGCAGATATTTTGCAGCAGGCATTCAGACACAATATTACCAGACATATCTGTAATTCTGCAGGAATAGAGAGAATGACAGATGAACATTTTGATATGGTAAGACTAGGATTGGGACTGTATGGTATAAATCCGGTCAATAACAAAATGCTGGAAAATGTAACAACCCTTAAAACTACCATATTGCAGATACGCTCCCTTTCAAAAGGTGAAACTGTGGGCTACAGCAGAAGAGGCCTTCTGGAGAGAGATTCCAGAATAGCGGCATTGCCTATAGGTTATGCTGACGGCCTTGACAGGCGCCTAGGCAATGGTAGGGCATATTGTATGGTAAATGGTCAGAAAGCATACTATGTGGGAAATATCTGCATGGATGTCTGCATGATAGATGTAACAGATATAGAGTGTTCAGAAGGGGGTAGTGTGGAGATATTCGGTACGTCTCTGCCTGTAACGATACTGTCCGATATATTGGAAACAATTCCGTATGAAATTATTTCCACTATATCCAACAGAGTAAAAAGGGTCTATTATACCGAATAACCTTAAATGGTGAAATATTTGTGTATCTCGGTAAAAATAACGAATATTGCAAATTACTAACTAAAAACAGATACTAACAAAACTTATAAATTATGAGTCAAAACAAACAATCGGTGGCAAAGATGAGCAACTATCGCTGGGTACTATGCGCAATGTTGTTTTTTGCTACTACTATCAATTATCTTGACCGTCAGGTCCTATCTTTAACTTACAATGATTTTATTGCTCCGGAATTCCATTGGGATGATGCGACATACGGTAATATAACAGGCTGGTTCTCGCTGCTCTATGCATGTTCTATGTTATTTGTAGGA
>JAGCKJ010000100.1 GCA_017647575.1 Bacteroidaceae bacterium
AGCACCATTATCGACACAGTTTACAAGTGCATTGAATGTTCTTACATCGAGATACTTGCGCATCTTGTCACGATTGAAAACCAATTCTCCGAAATATTCAGATGGTCTGGTTTCAGGAACATCTATAGCTACCGCCTTCTTTTTGAAAGCATCCTGTACTACATCAAATCTTAACTTACTCATATATAACTGTCTGTATTACAATTCATCAATCCACTCTAAACTATTTACATCACTCGGGAAAAGCCATCCGCCTCTTGGCGACAAGGATACCTGATATATTTGCGGTCCGTCAGGCATACAGGAGCGTTTAAACTGCTGCCCGAAAAATCTTCTCAGGAATATCTTAAGCCACTTGTTTATAGTATCTCTGTCATACTTTCCTTCAAAAGCCTTTTCCGCAAGATACTCTATTTTTTTAGGCTCGAAACCACTCTTGACAAAATGATAAAGGAAAAAATCATGAAGTTCATAAGGTCCAACAATCTCTTCTGTCTTCTGATCTATATTGCCTTTATTGTCTGCAGGGAGCAATTCAGGACTTACAGGAGTTTCAACCACATCCACAAGATAAGGTTTTATATCCTGAGGGAAAATATTGTTTGCTGCATAAAGCACAATCAGTCTGACCATTGTCTTTGGCACACCAGCATTTACTGCATACATGGACATATGGTCGCCGTTATATGTACACCAGCCTAATGCCAGTTCAGACAAATCGCCGGTACCTATAACAAGAGCATTCTCCTTATTGGCCAGATCCATTAAAATCTGTGTACGTTCTCTGGCCTGACTATTTTCATATACCACATTACGAACTGCAGGATCATGATCTATATCGGCAAAATGTTGCTTACATGCCTCTTTAATTGATATCTCTTTAGTGGACACTCCCAATTTCGCCATCAGATTAACTGCATTCTGATAGGTCCTGTCAGTAGTTCCAAAGCCGGGCATTGTAACCGCAATTATATTGCTTCTATCTATACCCAGTCTGTCGAAAGCTGCAACCATAACCAACAGAGCCAGTGTGGAATCCAAACCTCCTGAGACTCCTATCACAGCTCTTTTCGCTCCTATATTCTGCATTCTTACACACAAAGAGGAGACCTGAATATCGAATGCCTGTTTGCATGATTCTTCTGCATATATGTTCACAAAAGGCGATTCGGATATATTGCATATCAATCTGTCTGCTCTCCATTCAGGTATCTCTGCCTGATAAAGAACACCATTTCCTTTTAACTCCTTGAATATTGAATTTCTTGTTCTCTGGATTTTCAAAGCATCGACATCTATATCAGAAACCGACAGACTACCGAACTCTGTTACTATAGTTTCAGTTTCAACAAACGATCCATTCGATGCAATTACTGATTTACCTTTATATAGATGGTCGCCTGAAGATTCACCTTCGCCTGCCGAAGAGAGCACATATCCCGAAACACAACGTGCTGACTGCATGCGGATTGTATCTTCAAGCAGTTGTTCTGTTCCTACATGATTCTTAAATGCAGAGAGATTAAATGTTATCAGCGAACCACCTACCGATTGAATTGAGCTGGGCGCAACTGCTGCAAACAGATCTTCGCCAATTTCAACCGAAAAGGCCATTTTTTTATCACCTACTATAAGATTATGGGCAAACAACACACTCTGACCGCAAATTTCGACCATTCCATCCTGAATATCTGATGAATCGGCAAACCAGTGTCGTTCTCCGGACTCTTCGCAAAGGAATGTTTTGGCTGTTGATGCTATTATCCTGCCTTTATGCAGAACCACTGCACCGTCCAACAGTGATGATGCCAATCTTACAGGCATACCAAGAATGATTATTATATCCAGGCCTGCAGTTTCATCCAGTAACTTTTGCAATGCCTGCTCTGCACGGTTTATAAGATGATTATTAAGCAGCAAATCGGCACAGGAATAGCCTGTTACAGCCAATTCGGGGAAGCCAATCAATTGTACATCTTTGGCATAAGCCTCTTTTATCAGCTCCAAAGCTGACTGAACATTGGCATTAGGCTGTGCTACCTTTACCCTGGGAACTGCCGAAGCAACTCTTACAAAACCGTAATCATTCATACCTTTATATTTTATTTACAGGCTAAAATTAGCCAAATTCTTTTCAACCTCTTCGTCACTCATTGCGTAATTGGTAAGGTTGCCGCTTAGATACTGGTTATACGCTGCCATATCCATCAGTCCATGACCTGTCAGGTTAAACAGAAGAACCTTGCTTTCACCACTCTCCTTGCACTCCAGTGCTCTGCGTATTGTGGCAGCAATTGCGTGACATGATTCCGGAGCTGGTACTATACCTTCACTCTGTGCAAACAGCATTCCGGCCTGGAATGTCTCAATCTGATCCACATCCATAGCCTCCATAAGACCATCCTTCAACAACTGTGATACTATTACACCTGCACCATGATAACGCAGACCACCTGCATGTATGTTTGCAGGAGCAAAATTGTGTCCAAGCGAGAACATAGGCATCAACGGAGTATATCCTGCTTCATCACCATAATCGTACATAAATTTACCCTTTGTAAGTTTAGGGCAGGATGCCGGTTCTACAGCAATAAAGCGTGTACCTTTGTGTTCACCACTTATTGCATGACGCATAAATGGGAATGCCAGACCGGCAAAGTTTGATCCACCACCAAAACATGCTATGATTTCGTCAGGATATTCACCTGCCATAGCCATCTGCTTTTCGGCCTCCAGACCGATAATAGTCTGATGCAATGACACATGACTTAAGACAGAACCAAGGGTATATTTACAGTTTGGTGTCATTCTTGCCAGTTCTACCGCTTCTGATATAGCTGTACCCAGCGAACCCTGATGATTAGGATATTTGGTCAGAATATCCTTACCTGCACGTGTTGACATTGAAGGCGATGCAGTTACCTGCGCACCAAAAACCTGCATCATATTTCTTCTGTATGGCTTCTGTTCGTAGCTGATTTTTACCTGATATACTGCAGCCTCCAGACCAAAAACCTTTGCTGCATACGATAAGGCTGTACCCCACTGACCGGCACCGGTTTCAGTTGTTACATTTGTCACACCCTCCTGTTTGCAATAATATGCCTGTGCCAGTGCAGAATTCAGCTTATGAGAACCTACAGGGCTTACACTTTCATTCTTGAAATATATGTGCGCAGGAGTACCTAAAGCCTTTTCCAGTCCGTATGCACGTACCAGAGGAGTACTTCTGTAGTAGGTGTACATCTGGCGAACTTTTTCTGGAATATCTATCCAGGAATCTGTCTGGTTAAGTTCCTGTCTGCTGCACTCTTCACAAAATATAGGATATAAATCTTCTGGTTTCATATCCTCTTTTGTCACCGGATTTTTCAGTGGCATAGGTTTATTAGGCATATCAGCCTGTATATTATACCATTGTGTTGGTATTTCGTTTTCACTCAAAAAGAATCTTTTCTGTTCCATTTTTAATATAGTTTTTACCTATTCATATTCAATTTATACAAAAAGAGCCCGTCTCCACGCGTGGTTTCGGGCTTCTTATTATCTTATCAGTGGTTCCGGATAAGACAAACGAATTATGCCACCCCACGCCATCGTACGGTACACCACTCACTTTGCCACCAGAATCTGCTGTTCATAGTCATAAATACTGTTACTATCAGGTGCAAAAGTACAACCTTTTTTCTTTCATCAAACATTACAGGCTGATTTTTTCAATTATTTAGTTCAATTATTTAACTTTGTGCAAAATTACACTACAATGAAAATATCTAATAGAGCAGAGATTATGCCAAGTTCGCCTATACGCAAGCTGTCAAAGATAGCTCAACAGGTTGAATCAGAAGGCGTAAAGATTTACCATTTGAATATTGGTCAGCCAGACTTGCCTACACCACAGATAGGTCTGGATGCTTTAAAGAACATAGACCGTAACGTACTGGAGTATTCTCCAAGCCAGGGTTTCTTAAGTTTGCGAAAAAAATTGTGCGACTACTACGAACAGTATCAGATTAAGTTCCAGCCGGACGATATAATTGTAACCTGCGGTGGTTCTGAAGCAGTATTGTTTGCATTTATGACCTGTTTGAATCCGGGCGATGAGATTATAGTACCGGAACCTGCATACGCAAACTATATGGCATTTGCAGTTTCAGCCGGAGCAGTTATCAAACCAATAGTTTCAACCATTGACGACGGTTTTGCACTTCCACCTGTAGAGGAGTTTGAAAAGCTTATCACAGAGCGTACAAAAGGTATCCTGATATGTAACCCTAACAACCCGACAGGTTATCTCTACACAATGAAAGAGATGCTTCAGTTGCGTGATCTGGTAAAGAAATATGATCTGTATCTCTTCTCTGATGAGGTTTACCGCGAATTTATCTATACTGGTTCTCCATACATTTCAGCATGCCATTTGGAGGGAATAGAAGAGAACGTTATCCTTATTGACTCTGTATCAAAAAGATATTCTGAGTGCGGCATAAGAATAGGTGCAATAGCTACCAAGAACGAAACAGTAAGAAAGGCTGTGATGAAATTTTGCCAGGCAAGACTGAGTCCACCACTTATCGGACAGATAGTTGCAGAAGCATCAATATCAGCTCCACGCGACTATATGACAGCCACATACGACGAGTTCATAAACCGCAGAAAGTGTCTGATAGATGGACTGAACAAGATACCCGGAGTATATTCTCCTATTCCAATGGGAGCATTCTACACCATGGTCCAGTTACCCATTGATGACTGCGACAAGTTCTGTCAGTGGTGTTTGACAGATTTCAGACGTAATGGAGAAACCATAATGATGGCACCAGGAACAGGTTTCTATTCCGATGCTTCACTGGGCAAGAATCAGGTACGTCTGGCATACGTATTAAACAATCAGGACCTTAAAAAGGCACTTAAGCTACTTGAGGAGGCTTTAATTGAATACAACAACATTTCTAAATAACTAATGTAATATGAAAAATTTAGCATTACTAACTACATCGTTGGCTATGATGTTTGCAGGATACTGCAGCAAGAGTAGCGCGCAGGGAGACAACAAGTTTCTCCACCAGGAGATAATCTCTGTACCAAGAGGCGAACAGGCTCCAAGAGCAAATCCGGGCCAGAACAACTTTGGCGGCATGATTCTTCCAGCAGGAGCAACACAGGCAAACAGACCAAGACCAAATGCACAGGCAGCTCAAAGACCTCCTATGCAAATGGCCAGACCTGCCATGCAGGTCGGTCCAAGAGATATGGACATCACAGAGATTTCAATGAGTGACCCATTCATCTACGCAGATGCAGAGACTCAGACTTACTATCTGACAGGTACAGGTGGTTCACTTTACAAGAGTAAAGACCTTAAAACCTGGAATGGTCCGTACAATATCATAGATCTTTCAGGCACATGGATGCAGGGCAACTTTGTTGCAGCCGGTGAGATTCACAAATATGGTGACAAATACTACTATGCAGGTACATGGAACAACCATGGTGTATGTATAGAACAGGTTCCTCGCAGATACAATGTACCTCTGAACCAGACACAGTTATTGGTTTCTGACAAAGTGGATGGTCCATATCTGCCATTGGTTAAGGATTCAACCTTCTGCCTTGGTCCGGTTGACTGGGATATCATCGATGGTACTCTGTACGAAGAGAACGATACAGTATATATGGTATTCGTACACGAATGGACACAGCTTATTGATGGTACAATGGATTACTTCCCACTTTCAAAAGACCTGACACATCGTACTGCAGAACCTACCACAATGTTCCGCGCAAGTGAAGCTGCATGGTCTAAGGAGATGAACTCAATAGGCGAAGCTACATTCGGTTTGAGAATGCCGGGATGGGTTACTGACGGCCCTCAGATGTTCCGCACACAGACAGGTGTACTTGGTATGCTATGGTCAAGCTGGGGTGATACACGCTACGCACAGGGTATTGCCTATTCAACCAGCGGTAGCATTAAAGGTCCATGGGTACAGGAAGAGACTGCATTCCTTGCAAACAACTCAGGTCACGGTATGTTGTTCCGTAAGTTTGACGGCACACTTCTTTACATAGTTCACCACGATGCAGGCAATGGTCGTAAACCACAAATCTGGACTGTTGACGATTCTGGCGACAAACTGAAATTAGGCGAAAGAATACTTTAATGGTTGAAATTCCATACAAAATAGTACTGGCTTCAGCATCGCCCAGAAGAAAAGAACTTCTCACCGGCTTAGGGCTGGACTTTTCAGTACGTATATTGGATAACATAGACGAATCTTCTCCCTCGCTTCTGCAGGGAGAAGATATTTCGTTATTCATTGCCAACAAAAAGGCAGATGCATATTTAGAGACATTAGCAGAAGATGAACTTCTTATTACCGCAGATACTATTGTATATCTTGACGGTGAGGTTTTAGGAAAGCCATCTACCAGCCAGGATGCTACCGATATGCTTACCAAATTATCGGGCAAATGGCATCAGGTAATTACAGGAGTTGCGCTCTGCACAAAAGCTAAACGACACAGTTTTGCAGTTACCACACAGGTAAAGTTTGCAGATCTCACTAAAGATGAGATAGAGCACTACGTAAACCATTTCTCACCTTTGGACAAAGCCGGTGCATACGGCATTCAGGAGTGGATAGGCTATATAGGAGTAGAACAGATAAAGGGATCCTATTTCAATGTGGTAGGACTTCCGGTGCAAAGACTTTACTCTGAGCTTAAACAATTTACAGCAAAAGAGTAATGGAGAATCTGGTAGATCTGCTTATTGATTGGGGATATGTAGGAGCGTTTATATCGGCTCTGCTGGCAGGTACCATAGTACCATTCAGTTCAGAACTGGTAGTGGCTGCACTTATTAAGGTAGGCAGCAGCCCTGCTTTATGCCTTATATCGGCTGCTATTGGCAACACATTAGGTGGTGTAACCTGCTACTGGTTAGGTTGGCTGGGTAAGACCGAATGGATAACCAAATACCTGAAGATTAAGCAGGAGAAGATAGATAAGGTTATGAACTACCTGCAGGGAAAAGGTGCTGCATCATTTATGGCATTCTTTACCTTTCTGCCATTCGTAGGCGAAGCTATAGCTGTTGCTTTAGGTTTTTTACGCAGCAATCCGCTATGGACAACCATATCAATGTTTATTGGAAAATTCATCCGTTACGCAGTAATTGTCTGGGGACTGATGCAGATTTAAGAAATACAACTACAATATGAATAAATTCAGACTTTTTTCAACTATCACACTGCTGCTTACAATCAGCACTCTCTTTGCAGCAGCACCAAAAAGAGAATTCAGAGGAGCTTGGATACAAGCTGTCAATGGTCAGTTTCAGGGTATTCCTACAGCGGAACTTAAGCAGACGCTTATAAGTCAGCTGGATAGTTTGGAGAAAGCGAGAATCAACGCAGTTCTGTTTCAGGTACGTGTTGAAGGCGATGCTCTGTATAAATCAAGCATAGAGCCCTGGAGCAAGTATCTTACAGGCAAACAGGGAGTGGCGCCCGACGAAGACTGGGACCCGCTGCAGTTTATGATTGATGAATGTCATAAAAGAGATATGGAGCTTCATGCCTGGATAAATCCATTCAGAGCAAAGACAGCTTCAACAACAGAGATATCGGAGATGCACCCTATGAGCAAGTATCCGGAACGATTCATCAACTATGGAAAGCTGACATTATTCAACCCTGCACTACAGGAAAACAGCGATTACATTTGCCAGATTGCTGCCGACATTGTCAGACGATATGACATTGACGGTTTCCACATGGACGACTATTTCTATCCCTACCCCGAGAATGGTATGGAGTTTGAAGATGGTGAATATTTCAAAAAGGACAACAGAGGATTTACCGACAAATCAGACTGGAGACGTGACAATGTCAACAGATTTATAGAACAGATACGAGATACTATAAAGACCATTAAACCATGGGTAAAATTTGGTATCTCTCCTTTTGGTATCTACAGGAACTCTTCGCCAAGCTACCATAACGGTAGCCTGACCAATGGACTGGAAAACTACAGTGGCCTTTATGCAGATATTCTGTACTGGATAGAGAAGGGCTGGATGGATTACTGCATTCCTCAGGTTTACTGGAATACCGGCAACAAGAATGCTGACTACTCAGTGCTTACCAAATGGTGGTCAGAGAATGCAGGCGGTTGCTTAATGTATATTGGACAGGATGTGGACAGAACTATAGATGGCAAAGACCCGAACAACCGCTCCATGCATCAGCAGCGCCACAAATTAAATTTAGAGCGCATTATGCCGGGATTACAGGGAAACTGTTTCTGGTATGCCAAGGCAGTTGTTGACAATGTAGGTGATTACAGGACTATTCTTACAGAAGAGTACCATCAGTACCCTGCCCTTCAACCTATTGCTACAACAATGCCACAAGATACACCAAGCAAGGTAAGAAAGGTGATGTGTTTAGAGACTACTGACGGACCTGTATTATTCTGGACACCATCCAAATACAACAAGAAAAAGGTATTTGAGAAACCAACAAAATATGTAATCTACAGATTTGACAAGGGAGAAAACATCAACTTAGAAGACCCTTCAAAGATTGTTACCATTACTGACAGATTATTTATCAATCTGCCATACAGAGACGGATCCACAGAATATACATACGTTGTTACAGCACTAAACAGACTACAACTGGAATCAGCACCTGTCAAGTGTAAGGTCTCTTTATAATAAGGTGTAAAAAACACCTCCAAAAAGGCCGGCAATAATGATAACCCTTATTGGATTGATCTTAAACTTCCATGTTGCAACAAAGGAAGCAAGGAATAGTATAATACTTACAGCAAACTGTAATGTATCTGTTCCTGGAACACCAAAGTTTTCTACACTAAGAAGAGAGAGAACCGCAGCTAACAGCAAGCCTACAACCACAAATCGCAGAGATGACAACACGAACTTAACAGCCTGATGATCTTTATACTTCATCAAGCATGTGGTTATTAGCAGCATTATTATAAAAGATGGCAACATAACCGAAAACGATGCTACCAGCGATCCCAGCACAGCACCAGCTGTTCCGGCACCTGCATTTATCAACGATTCATAACCTACGTATGTTGCAGAATTTATACCTATAGGGCCAGGAGTCATCTGGCTGATTGCAACTATATCTGTAAACTGCTGAACGGTAATCCACTCACTCTTTTCTACCACTTCATTCTGAATCAGAGAGAGCATACCATACCCGCCACCAAAGCCAAAGAGACCTATTTTAAAGAAGGTGTAAAATAATTTCAAGTATATCATCTCTTCCTGTTTTTATAGATGTAATAGATAACTGTCAGTACAATAGCAAATGCTATAATCCATACCGGAGACACACCCAACATATATATAAGCAGGGCTGTCAGCAACGGCACCCAAACAGTAAACCTGTTCAGTTGCAACTGTTTTGCCAATCTTAATGTAGGAGTAAGAATAAGTGCAATAACTGCCGGTCTGATACCCTTGAAAACATTCTCAACTATCTCTATATCCTGATACTGACGAAAAAACATTGCTATCAGCAGAATTATAATAATTGAAGGCAAGGTTGTGCCCAGTGCACATATCAAACTACCCCAGAATCTTTTCAGTTTATAGCCTATAAAGATTGATATGTTTACAGCAAAAACTCCCGGAGCCGATTGGGAGATAGCCAACAGGTCCGGGAATTCATCTTTTGTAATCCAGGCTTTGTTATTCACCACTTCACGCTCTATCAGAGGTATCATTGCATAACCTCCGCCTATTGTAAACAGGCCTATCTTAAAGAACGTAACAAAGAGGTTCCAAAGCATAGCTTATATTTTACTTCTGGGATTCAACCCACTTGCGTGCATTTACAAATGCTTCAATCCATGGAGTGATTTCATCGTCCTTACGTTCTGCAGGATAGTAACCACACTGCCAAGGGAAGATAGCGCGTTCTGGGTGAGGCATCATAGCAACATGACGGCCATCAGCACTTGCAACACCTGCCACATTATAATCAGAACCATTAGGATTAGCAGGATAATCAGGATATGTGTAGTAAGCTACTACATTATACTGATCTTCTGCGTATGGCAATGAGAACTTACCCTCTCCGTGAGCTACCCAAACGCCAAGTCTGTTTCCAGACAGAGTGTTGAACATTACGCTGTTATTCTGTGGGAATGTCAATCCCAAGAATGAAGATTCAAACTTATGTGAATCATTATGAAGCATACGGCTCTTCTTTTCATGTTCAGGATTAATCAGGCCAAGCTCAATCATCAACTGACAACCGTTACAGATACCAAGTGAAAGTGTATCCTTACGAGCATAGAAGTTATCGAGAGCAGCCTTTGCCTTTGGATTGAACAGGAATGCACCTGCCCAGCCCTTAGCAGAGCCTAATACGTCTGAATTTGAGAAGCCACCGCAGAATACTATCATGTTGATATCTTCCAGAGTTTCACGGCCACTAACCAGGTCGGTCATAGTTACGTCCTTAACATCGAAACCTGCCAACCATAGTGTATAAGCCATTTCGCGTTCACCGTTTGTACCCTTTTCACGGATAATTGCAGCCTTAACTCCGGTTGATTCGCGACGATCCGGATTCAGTCCATAGCTTGCCAGTTTACCTGTGAAGTTGTAGTTAAACTTCAGGTTCAATGGCTGATTAGAATAGTTTTCATAACGCTTGTCGGCACAACCATTCATTGACTGCTTTCTATCCAGCAGGTATGAAGTACGATACCACAAATCGCGCATCTTATCGATATCAATTTTGAACTTCTTGTCACCAAGCTTGATGTTGATATTACGTTCTTCTGCCGGTGTTGCAATAACTGCATATCCTACGCCCTCGCCTTCCAGCAATGTAGTAACAGCATCCAGGTTCTTGTTGTCAATCTGAAGAATCAAACCAGGATTTTCAGAGAACAATATCTTAACAATATCATCGCCTACCAACTGGCTCAAATCTACATTCAGACCGCCACGGGTATTTGCAAAGCACATCTCCAACAGTGCTACTATCATACCACCTGCTGAAATATCGTGTCCGGCAAGTACAAGTTCTTTTTCTATCAGTTTCTGAACTGCATTGAATGCATCAGCAAAATATTCAGCACTCTTAACTGTAGGAACATCACTGCCAATCTTACCCAAAGACTGGGCAAATGCAGAACCGCCCAAACGCTGTTCATCAAAACTAAAATCTATATGCAACAGAGTGCTATCCTTCTTGTATGCCAATACAGGTGATACAACCTTCTTAACATCAGAAACTTCACCACCTGAAGATACAATAACTGTACCCGGGCTGATAATCTTTTCACCGTTAGGATACTTCTGAGTCATTGAAAGAGAGTCCTTACCGGTTGGAACATTCACACCAAGAGAGATACAGAAATCAGACAGAGCCTTAACACCTTTGTACAGACGTGCATCTTCACCCTTCTGTGAACGACATGGCCACATCCAGTTAGCACTTAGTGAAACGCTGTTTATGCCATCTGTCAATGGTGCAAACACAATATTAGTAAGAGCCTCTGATACTGCCAATACAGAACCGGCAGCAGGATCGGCCAATGCAGCCTGTGGAGCATGTCCAATTGCAGTAGCAATACCTTTGTTACCACGATAATCGAGTGCTACAACACCGCAGTCTGAGAGTGGCAATTGTAATTCACCCTGACACTGCTGACGTGCAATCTTACCAGTTACAGAACGGTCAACCTTGTTTGTGAGCCAGTCTTTACAAGCAACAGATTCCAATTGAAGAACATCCTCAACGTACTGATTAAGTTCCTTTTCTGAATATTTTACGTTTTCGTATTTACGTTCTACAGTTTCATCTACCATATATGTTTTTGGTGATGAGCCAAACATCTGGCTTACAGCCAAATCGAATGGACGAACACCATCAGCCTGCTGGAAAGCAAAACGTGCATCGCCAGTGGTTTCACCCACAACATACATCGGAGCACGTTCACGCTCAGCAATCTTCTGAACATGTTCTATCGATTTTTCATCTATCAGCAAGCCCATACGTTCCTGCGATTCGTTTGCTACAATCTCTTTTGCAGAGAGAGTCTTATCGCCAATAGGAAGTTTATCCATTTCAATCAAGCCACCGCACTCTTCCACAAGCTCTGAAAGACAGTTTACGTGACCTGCTGAACCGTGGTCATGAATAGAAACAATAGGGTTAGATTCCTCTTCGCAAAGAGCACGGGTTACGTTATAGGCACGTTTCTGCATCTCTGCATTTGCACGCTGAACAGCATTCAATTCAATACCGGAAGAATAACGACCTGTCTCTACAGACGATACAGATCCACCACCCAAACCAATACGGTAGTTATCGCCACCAAGCACAACAACCTTGTTGCCTGTCTGAGGTTCACCCTTCAGACAGTCGCGCTTTGTACCATAACCTACACCACCAGCCAACATGATAACCTTATCGTAACCATATTGTTCGTCATTCTCTTTATGTTCAAAGGTAAGCAGTGAGCCACAGATAAGTGGCTGACCAAACTTATTACCAAAATCAGAAGCACCGTTTGAAGCCTTTATCAGAATCTGTTCAGGAGTCTGATACAACCATTCGCGCTCTTTCATTGTCTTTTCCCACTGACGTCCCTGATCATTTCTTGGGTATGATGTCATATATACAGCAGTACCGGCAATTGGCCATGAGCCCTTACCACCACCCATACGGTCGCGGATTTCACCACCGGTACCGGTTGATGCTCCGTTGAATGGTTCTACTGTTGTTGGGAAGTTATGAGTTTCTGCCTGAAGCGAGATAACTGTTTCCATATCTTTAATCACAAAATAAGCGGATGTTGAGTGATCTACCGGCGCAAACTGTTCTACAACAGGGCCCTGTGAGAATGCAACATTATCCTTGTAGGCAGAAAGTATCTTGTTAGGATTCTCCTGAGTTGTCTTTTTGATCATCTGGAACAGAGATGATTCCATCTCCTTACCGTCAATGATAAATGTTCCACCAAAGATCTTATGACGACAATGTTCAGAGTTAATCTGTGCAAAACCAAACACTTCACTATCGGTAAGCTTGCGTCCTAATTCACCCTCTACCTTATGCAGATATTCAATCTCCTCTGAAGATAGAGCCAGACCCTCCTGTTCATTGTATGTATCAAGATCTTCAATAAACAGAATTGGCTGTGGTTTGATATCCACAGTAAATACATTCTGATCCAGACCTGAATAGAGGCGTTGCAACATAGGATCGTATTCAGCATTTTCGTCCTTTACAGGAAAATACTCCTCAATACGGAGAATGCCTGACAAACCCATGTTCTGGGTAATTTCTACTGCGTTAGTACTCCATGGAGTTATCATCTCACGGCGTGGACCAACAAAATATCCGCTTACAGATTCCGAGTCAATCAATTCTGCTTCGCCATAAAGCCAAGACAATTTCTTAACATCGTCATTAGACAACTGAGAATTACTCTCTGTGGCAACAATAGTGCCTGTCTGATTCTTAAAGAAGAGTATCATATTAAAAATATAGAATGTTCATTAAAATCATTGCAAAATTAGCAAATATTCTAATCTATTAAAACGTAAAGCGTAAAAATAGGTATATTTGCGACTCATTTTACACATAAAGCAGAAAAAGTGAATTCATCGGACAAAATAGAATTAAGAAAGGTCAGAGTCAACAATCTGAAAAATATCTCTCTGGAGATACCGAGAGACAGGTTTATTGTTATTACCGGTCTTTCAGGCTCTGGAAAATCTTCGCTGGCTTTCGACACCCTGTATGCAGAAGGTCAGCGCAGATATGTTGAATCACTATCTGCATACGCCAGACAGTTTCTGGGCAGAATGAAAAAGCCTGAATGCGATTACATTCTGGGACTTCCGCCAACTATCGCAATAGGTCAGCACACCGCAAACAGAAACCCACGTTCAACTGTTGGCACTCAGACTGAAATATATGAATACCTTAAGCTGCTCTATTCCAGGGTAGGCAAAACCATATCGCCTGTCAGTGGTCAGATAGTAAAAAGGCATTACACCGAAGATATTATTCAGGCTATGCTTGAACAACCGGAAAGAAGCCGTTTTACGGTATTGGCACCACTCACATTGAACAGCAATTCAAAGATACCGGAGCTGCTTAAATCAAAGTTGCAGCAAGGCTACACCAGAATAGACTATAAAAGCGAAATAGTTCGGATTGAAGATGTCCTGGACAATAAAGAATTATTACTGAAAATAGAGAACAACATATCAGACTGCTTTATTGTAATAGACCGTCTGTCTGCTGGAAATTCACAGGAGATAAAGACCAGATTAAGCGATTCTGCCGACACTGCCTTCTATGAAGGAAACGGAACATGCCTGCTTAGATTCTATAGCACAGAGGGTAATACCCTGCTGGAATTCAGCAATCGTTTTGAAGCAGATGGAATAAAATTTGAAGAGCCAACCGAACAACTCTTTTCATTCAATTCGCCATTAGGTGCATGCCCCGTTTGCGAAGGTTATGGAAAAGTTATAGGAATTGATGAATCATTGGTTATTCCTAACCGTTCACTCAGTATTTACGATGGCGCTGTAGTCTGTTGGCGAGGCGAAAAGATGGGCGAATGGAGAGATGCCTTCATTATGCAGGCTACGCAGGTGGGATTTCCTATCTTCAAGCCCTATTACGAACTGACAGAGAAGGAGAAAGATTATCTGTGGCATGGCACAGGCAAACCACTTTCCGAAGACGATTGGGAATGTAGCATAGACAACTTCTTCAGCATGGTAGAACGTAACCAGTACAAAATTCAGTACAGGGTTATGTTATCCAGATATCGTGGTAAGACTATCTGTCCCGAATGTCATGGCACACGACTGCGCAAAGAGGCCAGTTATGTAAAGGTAGGCGGAAAATCCATAACAGAGCTTATTGAAATGCCAATTGGCCAGTTATCAATCTTTTTCAGGAATTTAGAACTTAGTGAACACGAATATAAAACTGCCAGACGGATACTTACCGAAATTGAAAGAAGACTCTCATTCATGATGGATGTGGGTTTGGAATACCTTACCCTGAACAGAGCCAGCAACACACTTTCCGGAGGTGAGAGCCAAAGAATAAGCCTTGTTACATCACTTGGCAGCAGTCTGGTTGGTTCATTATACATACTTGACGAGCCCAGCATTGGTCTTCACAGTCGCGATACCGACAGGCTTATTAAAGTACTGAAAGAGCTTAAAGAGATTGGCAATACAGTAATCGTTGTAGAGCATGATGAAGACATTATCCGTGCTGCCGACTATATAATAGATGTTGGCCCGGAAGCCGGTCGTGCAGGTGGAAACATTGTATATCAAGGCGATATAAACAATCTGGACAGCAATTCAGACAGCTACACCATAAAATATCTGCTTGGCAAAGAGAGTATATCCAAACCGAATCTACCCCGATACTGGAACAACTACATTCAGATAAAGGGCGCCAGACAGAACAATTTAAAAGGTATTGATGTAAAATTTCCACTAAACGTAATGACAGTGGTAACAGGCGTAAGCGGTTCAGGCAAAAGCACGCTTGTAAGGGAGATACTTTATCTGCATCTAAAGAACATCTATAGTGAAACCAGCGAACATCCCGGCGAATGTATATCCATTGAGGGCGATATAAATATGGCTAAAGGGGTGGAATTTGTAGATCAGAATCCAATAGGTAAATCTTCACGTTCAAACCCTGTATCATACATAAAGGCATACGATGAGATTAGAAAACTCTTTGCAGATCAGCCACTCTCCAAACAGATGGGGTTCAAAGGCGGACACTTCTCCTTTAATTCCGAAGGTGGCCGATGCGAAGAGTGCAAGGGCGAAGGCACTATTACCATTTCAATGCAATTTATGTCTGATTTGCGTCTGGAATGTGATTGCTGTCATGGCAAAAGATTTAAAAATGACATCTTAGAGGTTACATACAAAGGTTGCAACATCTGGGACGTACTGAATATGACAGTAAACCAGGCTATTGAATTCTTTAACGGGAATAGTAGTACAGAAAAGAAGATAGTAAAGAAACTTGACGCATTAAGACAGGTTGGATTAGGATACATCAAGTTAGGACAATCATCCTCCACCCTTTCCGGAGGTGAAAGCCAGCGTGTAAAATTAGCATACTATCTTAGCTTAGAGAAGAGCGATCCAACTATCTTTATATTTGACGAACCTACAACAGGACTACATTTTCACGATATAAAGAAACTATTGGAATCATTTAATGCCCTGATTGAGCGTGGTCACACCATTATTGTAATTGAACACAATATGGATGTAATCAAGTGCGCCGATTATATAGTAGATTTGGGGCCCGAAGGTGGCGACAAAGGCGGAACCATTATTGCCACCGGAACCCCTAAAGAGATTTCAGAGAACCCGGATTCATATACAGGGCAATACCTGAAACGCTATTTTGAATAGAGTTATTCCTGGAAGATGATTTTATAGAGTTCTTCGTTCATCTTCTCTTTAATTCTATTCTTTCTGCTACGCAATGTGGAATAAGAAACATTAAAGAACTTCAGTATCTCCACCTGTTTTAATCCCAACAGAGCAAACAGACAGTAATCTATATCATCTTTG
>JAGCKJ010000101.1 GCA_017647575.1 Bacteroidaceae bacterium
ATAAAGACTGCCCACGTAGTAAGTTCAAAGGGATGTACCGATTGCGGTGATGATCTGCACTTTAGCCCACAAGGTTATAAGTTGCTTGGACAGCGTTATGCAGCAAAGGCTCTGGAGATTCTGGAAGAGCAGCGCCTTACATCTGTATCGCCGGTATTCACTCCTACTCCTGCCAGAGACATCATCTACAACCTTAACGGCGAACGCATAGACACCCCACAACCAGGTATCAACATTATCAACGGTAAAAAGGTATTGGTTAAATAAAGATGAAAAGAAAAAGGCTCTCACGAGCCTTTTTCTCTTACTGAATAAATCTATCGGTTGGTATCCAATAGTAATCTATATCATTATTATGCCATACATAAGGCATAGTGCGTGTAGTTATAATGGCACGCATATTTCTTAGCTTTGCCTTGAAGTTTGATTCCAGACGACGATACTCATCATTTGAACAAAATCTGGAATCAGACAATTCCCATAATCTTGGAGAATCTGACAACAGATATTTACTTGCATCCAGTCCCTGAATCAGCGCCAGCGCATACTGATAATTAATATAATTGATCTGCTTTCTATCTTCCTGTGAAAGATATGGATATACCAGTTCTTTCAGTTTATCGCTCAACTCTTCTCTATTGGCAAACCAGCCTTCAATCTCTGATAGTCTATCTGTAAGTGATACCAGTTCTGTCTGAGAAAGAAGTGCCACTTCTCTCCAGTAGTTGTTTCCATTCTGAGACTGCTTTGGAGAATAGTAGGTTTTATAGACTGTATTCTCTAAAGAGTATGATTTGGTATCCACCAGCATATAATTTTCTCTGCCCAGCACCGACACTGCATACAAAGAATCAACGCGAAGTTGGCTTTCCTGATCAATTTCCGGTTTGGATAGTGCTAACGCTCTGTTGTCTATCATTTTGTTATACTCCATAACTCTCTCAACTACCAAAGCTTTAAATATGGTTGTATCAAGATAGTCAGAATTATCCAGACGACGGAATGAGCCCATATAGTACATATTGGCAGAATCGGCAGGTATCACATCGAATCCTATCACTGTATCCTGCATACAGCCCAGAGTATCAGACATATTGTATGCATAGCGCGCCAAAACAGACTGTTCTGATATCTTACGGATTTGATCCTCAAACAACTGCCAGGCATCACCTTTACTCTTACGCACCTGGAAAGCTGCTATATCTACGTTATTCTCTATTATTCTGTTTGCCAGTTCCAGTTGCTGAATGCTATCGTTTTCTGTTACCACATTTCCACATTCACCTATTACCAGGAACAGGTTATTTGATGCAGAATTATAGAACATAGCTTTACTATCCAATGCATTTTCCAGCCCTAAGTACAGGGCATCCTCCTTGCTCTTATCGGCAGCAACACTGTTCACACCATATTCACCACCGTCAAGGAAGTACTGTCTCAGCAGTTCATCATTGTAATCAAGCATAGGCAGATACTCCACCTGTCCGTCATCGCCATCAGCTATATCCCTGTATATAACCAATCCTACCTGCAGATTTCTTTTGCCACTTAGCGAAGCCCCTATTGTGTTGATGGCAGTCCTTGCAGCTTTAAAATAGTTATCCATGCCCTTGGTGCCGTCTATAACAACTATAAGATTCAGATTGTTTGCACTCTCTATAGCTGCTTTCTGAGCTTCACGCGCCTCTACTACCCCCTCTATCTGAGTAGCATCCACACGTTTAACCACCTTTGTAAAGTGGGACATCCTGTATGATACGTTATTCTCTTCCAGAACAGGAAAGCGCATCTCATCAGCTTTTATACGATATTTGTCTGCCTGATTCTGAATAACCTGATTACCCGGAATCATCTTATCTGCCTGATTTGTAAGTTCTTTATCAGTAAACAATCCGGCTGCATCGCCAGCTGCCAAATGCTTCTCAACTACCTGTATTTCCCATTCAGGCTCCAAAAAACTGTTGTTTTCCAGCAGATATACATCTGTTGGTTTAACCCATCCTTTCAAAGCGTTGACACTCTCTCTGCCATTAAGAGTATAATGGGTAGCAATCAGCAACATGCCATTTTCAGCCTCCTTAACAATATAGTTTATTTCACTGCCACTACGGGTCTTTTTTCTGGATGCAGATTCATCTGGTCCCAAATAGAGCGGCTCTGCTATCAAATCGCTATAATCTGTTGCAGTAACATTTTCTACATTCAGAGCCGGAATTACCTTTCTGTAGATTCCAGACTGATTTGCCAATGAAACAGACCATAACAGTAGGTTCTCCATAGGTACCCAACCTTTTGATTCTGCTTCACTGGAGATTATAGGGTACTTAGTGCCCATTCTGGGTTCAACATAGACTAATGCGTAACCATCCTCTATCTTTGCAATTCTCAGCACCTGGGCAAAATCAAGTTCGCTGTATGCAGCCGAATTCTGATTCGGTTCTGTATAAGTTACATTATTGGCTCTATCGCTATACACTATCCAATACTGTCTGTTGGCGCTATTGTCCTGAACATTCTGAAAATAGTTTTCAGAGCCTGATAATTCGTCAATATCTGCACTTTTTATTGATTGAGAATTATACAGCATAGAGGGCAAAAACGCTTCACATACATTTGGGAGCTTGGTATCAGCATATACTAAAACTGATACCAGCGCTATATTCAACAGCAGAATTATTCTTTTCAACATTATGTTTTTAAATCTTTATGTTTATCTGTCGTAAATCAAATCACCAGGTGTCTGTTTCAAAAGACGACTCATTACTGCATAAACAGTTACTACTGTTGCCACTATTACAATGACTATTGAACAGATGGTCTTCATATTCCATAGTGCAAGATAGTTGAACTCTCCATCCTTAAGTACACCGAACAGAGGTAGCAATGCCTGTAATAACCATGTAAATGAAAGCGATATTACTATTGCTGTTATTATGATTGCCAACATTATAAGTACATATACACTTATCAGTTCCATAGATCCTATACCAAAAGCCTTGAATGTACCCAGATTCCTCTTTACTTTCTGGAAATAGCTTTGTAACATATTCACAATGAACATTATGATACATACAATTGAGAATACAATCATAGCCCACGATAGTATATTGGCCATTATGCTGACAGCATTAAAGTTCTCTTTTGATGATACCTGTGACATCTCCACATCTACGTTGTAATTCTGTCTGGCGAACTTTTCAAAGGCTCTTATTGAATCAAGTGAAGTGAAATATACTGACAGATAGCGTAATCTATCTATTCGATAGTTTGATACAGCATATCTGTGTACTCGTACTACACCTTGTTCAGCAAAATGATTATTGATAATCTTATTTAATTCTGCTTTGTCGGCAATAGTTTTTCTATCCCTATTTGGATAAACTTGTACTATTGAGCCTTCTTTCCAGGATGTTATGTAGTCAACCTGATTATCAGAATATTGCTGAACGGGCATATAACTATCTATTCTGTCTGCTGCAATTTCTTTTAACTGTTCTGAAAAATCAACAATTTCACCTGGTACAAAATATGACAAAGATTCAGCATACTCCTTTTTATTCAGATTAAATGGATATGTTGGGTTATTGAATTGTTCATAGAAGTAGTGTGAGCATATCATATCTACGTTCATAGGTAGTTTTTCTACTACTGCCAATACAGGCAATGGAACCGGTGCATATTTATCGTTATGTCCCATCTCAAATCCCAATGTATCAGCACCTTCACTATATTTAGAGTAATATATGTATGCAGGTAGTTCATCTTCTGAATATTTCAGGTCGTTAACAAGGACATCTTTTGTTATAATAAAGCCTAATGTATTATACACAATATTCTCCGATTGCACTGCAGCGTTAGATACAACATTATCTTCAGACAATATTGCTGACATAAGAGCTGAATTCAGATCGCTATATGACCTTACGTCTAATACTACAGCTCTTTTCAGATCTTTACAATACATACTTAGTGCTATATTGCTTTCAGATTGTACACCTTCGAATTTGTATTGTTCCTTTAATGATTGATCATTAATAATATCATCTCTAAAACTTACAATACCTGAATTGTCTTCATAAGAATTCTCAATGCTGACCCAATTTGTAAAAGGATCATCCATCTTGTCTCGAAGATACTTCATACTTCCATTGCTGAATGCAATAGATACAAATGTAGCAACCAACACTAACGTTAACAACCAAAGATTAGACATTTTGCCGCCTAAAACAACCTTAGCTTCTCTGCGTGCTAAAAGTTTAAGATATTCTTTCAACATAAAATCTACTATTTAGCTGTTATTTCTTTCTTAAAAAGTTTTCGAATGCCTGTTCTGGATAGAAATCCATTCCATTAGTCCAGCCGAATCCATTCTCTTCATCTGGTATATATACACATGAATCATCTATCACACCATACATTACATCCTCATCAAATTCATTCTGTTTAGGACGGATCTCCTTTCTGATCTTGATAATTACATCTGCAAATGATACTGCAAGATGCATGTCATGTGACACGATAATTGCAGATGCGTTATGCAGTTCATCCAATTTTTCTGATAGTATCTGCATTACGCGTACTGCATTTTCAGCATCCAGGTTACCGGTTGGTTCGTCACCAAACAGCACTGTAAAATCTGGCAAAATAGCACGAGCAAAAGCCAGACGCTGCTGCTGGCCACCCGATAGCTCCTGCGCCATTCTATGCTCATCAATATGTTTCAGACCTAAATCTGCAAGAACTTTACGCGCGCTCTTAAAACAGGATTGCTGGGAATATCCCTGTAACATTCTGGTGAATGAAACATTCTCAAAAGCTGTAAAATTACGCATCAGGTTGGTACTCTGAAAGATAAAGCTATAATGCTTCAGTCTGAAGTTAGAAAGAGCTTTATCGCCTTTCTGGAACCACAAAGCAGCCAAATCTACCACAGAACCATCGTCTTCAAAGAATTTAAATGAAGCATTGCTATCAGGCACAATAGTATTGTTCATCAAACCCAATGTTTCCAGAATAGTACTTTTTCCTATTCCTGATTCACCCACTATGAATATTTTTTTACCTTTCGGTATAAGCAGGTGATTTATCTCCAGAACCACCTTTGATATTCCCTCACGGTACTCTTTATCGTAAGAGCAACGCAGATTATCTATCTCAAATAAAAATTTCATAACATTCAACAAATACTGTTTAAGGCAGGTCTTCTATAGGAATCCAATAATAACTGATACCACCATCATTCCAAATAAATGGATCATTTGTTCCACGCAAAATCTGGTTCAGACGTTTGTACTTAGTCTGGAAAGTTGATACCATTCCGGCAAATTTGCTATCTGATACAACTTCCGGATCCAGAATCTCATCCATTGTATAACCTTCTAATGAGCGGGCTGTCGCATTAAGACCTGCAATTAGATTCATTATCTCAACATTAGTCATCTTACCACTCTCTTCGTTCGATTTACCTGCTAACTTTTCTGCCAACAACTTTACAGCTTCGACATAAGGTTTTCTTTCTCTTGTTCTGGCGCTAGCATCAACTATAGCAAAGTTTTCCATTAGTTGCTCAAATTCTTCACGAGAGATAAAGAGGATTGGATTCCAATATTCTAGACCAAATTCTGATACTTTCGGAGTATAACCTTCATACGCTAGAAGTGAACCACTCTCTCTAAGAAGACTTGCATTCTCCTTACCCAAAATCTTTTCAAAATAGTCACTCTTCATCTTTGAAGATCTGTCTATCTCTTCTTCAGAGAGTCCTTTGCTAATCTCAATATCAAGTAGATTCTCACCACCTGTTTCAATAATACTGATTCTCTGTTCCACAGATGATTCAAATACTTTGATATTTGCTGCAAGAAGTTCTGTCAGTACAGATGCCTCCATATCAACGCCCGGATCTGCATAACGTATAGAACCTATAAAGAAGTCACCATTACTGTTAACTAAATCATATCCATCATCCAGCGGAGAGAATGTAGCTTTATAGCTACCATCACCTATTGCGGCGTACTGAGCATTGATGTTAAGTCTAATCATTCTTTGCATCTGCTGAGTAAAACTTAACCAAGGTGATTCGCTATTACGTCTTACCTGGAATGCCAGGAGGTTGATATTATTTTCAACCATCTTATTGATTAGTTCTTCTTCCGGCAACGATTGAGTATCACGATCATCATTACCACAATCACCTACCACAAGGAGCACATTACTATGATTTTTACTATACTCCATTTTAGCTGTATCCAAAGCTATTTCCAGACCTTTAAATAGTGCCTCTTCATTGGTTCTATCAGATGGAGCACTCTTAATACCATAGCTACCTCCATCATCAAAGAACTTATTTAGACGCATATCATCAGGTTCAGATAAAGGAATATATTCGTAAAGACCCTGTTCACCATCAGTATAGTCACGATAGATAACTAGACCCACTCTAGGAGTATAGAATTCTGTTGAAAGATAATCATCACAAGCAGTTTTAATTGCATTTTTAACTGCAGGGAAATATTTTTCCATAGAACGAGTGCCATCAATAACCACTATCAGATTAAGACGTTTCATATCTTCTATGGTCTGTTTCTGTTTTCTTTTTGCATTATCTCTTCGTCTTGCCAATGTTGTAGCATCTCCGTTACCATCTAAAGTGCCGAATGCAGTACATCTATAAACATCATCTCTATCTGTCTCATTATTTAAAATTGGATAGCGAAGGTTTGATGCCGGCATTCTGTACAGATCCTTCATATTCATTTCAAACTTTTCGCCATATGTCCATGAATATGGTGAATCAGTTAAATCTGAATCTACATAAATCTTAGCACTAACACCATTCTGAACAAACTTGGCTACGGGTTCTTCTTTATAGACGGGTTCTATACATGAGCGCTGATTCCAATTTACGATTTCAGTCTTTCTAACCCATCCGTATATGCTATTAAAACCTGTCAAACCAGCTAATTTATATTTATCAGCTAGCAGATACATTTCATTATTTCCGCTACCTTCAGTCTTCATTATAAAATAAAAACTCATTTTTGTCTGTATTGAGCCATCTGCATAATCAAGATTTGGAGCTGAATACTTTTTACCAATCGTTGCTGCACTGCCTCCGTTACGTACTCTTTTTATCTCATCAATATTCAGTGCCAACAATGCTTTATTATATATACCATGTGAATTTGCAGGACAAGATGACCAAAGCAACAACTTATTCATTGGTACCCAACCCTTAGATACTGCTTCTGAAGATATCAGAGGATATGAGACACCTTTCTTGGGCTCTTCATATACCAAAGCGAAGCCATCTTCAACTTTTGCAATACGCAATGGCTGTCTGAAATCTAAAGTAGCATATACATCTGACGATGCACGTGGACTTGTATATGTTTTATTATCTGATCTATCACTGTAAACATCCCAATAGAACGTATTGCTTGACTTTGATTTATCCTGACCATAATCAGCAGAATTCATCAATTCTTCAATATCGGTTTCAAACAACAATGCTTTTGTCAATATCTCAGGTAAAAATGCCTCGCACTGTTTTGGTAGTGTAACATCCGCGCGTAGATATTGCACACCAAAAACCACCATAAACGTAATTGTAAATATCTTTTTCATATACATAATTTTGCTAGTTAATAATAAATCGGAATCATTGATACGGTCTGGACATTATTTATATCCAATAGATTCATTTCACCAAAACTTCCCCCACTCTCTTCTGTGCCGGATGTATAATCATTCTCTGATTCGTAATAATGAACGTCAAACAGAACATCCTGACTTTCTAGTGAAAGATGTTTATCCATACCTAATATCCAATAGAGATAGGATATCAAGTAGATATTGTTACTATGTTCCCAAAAATATTCACTGACATAGAATCTCATTTCAAATCTGTCATAGATAAAATTTCCTTCCTCATCAATAAAGTCTATTTGATTAATTATTGATACTATTGAATCTAAGTCAGAACGAGGCATAATATTATGCTGTGTAGGAGAATTTATTGTTCCTAGAATCTTATCTTCAAATTCTTCTTCATTATTCAGCAGAGTATCTACATTCATAAAGATCACCTTAGGATCCAAATCGTCTGATAAGTAAAATATGTATGGAATTCTCAAAGTTTCATCGTATGTATCAGTTGCCTGTTTGTACATATCGTTGACTATATTCACCAATAAAGATCTGTCTGTTGTATAATCGCTGCACATATAGACAAATGTCAATTGCTGATCCTTCTTATTTTGTGCACTAGCAAAATTGCATAGCTGCAGTATGCATAGTAAACATATTATTTTAGTGATTGAACGCTTCATATCAAATCAGTCAATTAATTAACTATTTCTATTTTTACAGAATTTACCTGATTAGCACTATTGTATCCAACTGACAATACCTTTACAGAAGACCAAATACCCATTATTAATTGCGCCTCTACGTCGGCCAACAATGGATAAGATCTGCCATCTTCATTATTTGTAAACTCAATCTTTATATTCTTTGCAAAATACTTGACATTGTCACGTGTGGTTGTCTTATTTTGGTTAATCATTGTCTCTACTTCGGTAGCAGTAAGTTTCTTAAGGGCTTCCTTAGGTTTTTTATCAAAACCTGTTACAATCTTTACTTCAGATAATCTTCCATCATCTTCAACACGTACACGGAGGCGATATTCACCATTTGCTGAAGGCTGAATATTTGTAAACTTACCATCTGTATTTGTAGCAACAACATTATCACTGGCTGACTCCAACAGCTCATACTTTAATTTATTCTTTCCATCAAGATTACAGTGTGCATTAAATGTATATATGTAGTTATTGTTAACCACCGGATCGTATGATAATACAATCTCTTCTACAACAGGCTGTGGCTGTTCCGGTTCCGGCTGTGCTACAGTTTGAGCCGGTGCAGCAACCTGTGTTTGTGTATTAGCTACCGGCTTTGTCACCTCCTTTTGTTCCTGCAGTTGTACAACCTCTGTTTCCTTATCGCCAGACACCAACATAGGAGTTACAAAGAATCCAACAGCTGCCGATGCTACAAAAGCGGCAACCTTAAGTACTATTCCTACTGACTTATTATTACTCATATCGTTCTATTTTATATTTCTAGTTATTTATCAATATCTTATAATTATTCCCGCATTCAGGTATAACGCATCAGTTCTAATTGAGGTGAAGTAGTCTGTATATTGACGCACATTCTCCTTAGAGCCCTGTTTAGTATAATACATTGGAACTGAAGAACTGTTGGTTGTATAGTTCTGATAAGAGATATTCTGCAAAGAGGTATTAACAGGTAATCTCTTTGTATTTATTGTTCCACTATAATTAAGGCTTGAGTATATGTTATATTGATAACGACAACCTAACTCAAGGAAAGTATTCTTCAGAACACGCAGACGGAAGCCTACACCTGCAAATGCATCTACAGATGGTTGCAGTTTAGTGAAGATATCCTCTGGAGCTTCATACGTACTTTCTGATTCCAAGGAAACTGATTCAAAAGTTTTATTCTGTACGAATCCGTTTATACCGCTTGTACTTCCCAAAACCAATTTGTCATACTTTGTATACAAACCTTTGGTTGTATAAATTGTAGAGAAAGTTGTCGCTACAGGAAGTATTGATAGATAAGGTTTTACACCAAAATCCATATACATTGAGAGACGATTATTAAATTTACCATCCCAACTGAAATAGAGAGGGATACCAATTTCTGTCTTCTCCATGCTGTAATTCACATTTTTCAAATAATATGCACGATAATATTCATCACCGTCAACATCCTGATTTGTTTTGTAGATATATGACATATTGTCAATATATGAACTTAGTATAGACTGACGCAATGTAGCACCAAAAAAGAAGGCCCATTTACTCTTCTTTCTGGATGGGAACACATAACCAAATTCCGCACCAGCTTCTTTTGCAGATGAAGTATGTTCCATATCATCATAGTTGGTTTCTACAGTATAGTAATCACCATAAACCATATCAGCATGAACTTTGAAACGCCATCTTTTAGGTATCAGTGACATTGTTATAAGATTACACGATTCATCAGCATAATCCAGTTTAAGGTTAACATCACTGTCTAATGGGTAGGTAAAATGTTTCTGAGTAAGTGTAAGCGGTGTAGTCTTCTTGCTCTTACTGCGGCTCAGATTTTCAGGCATCTTATCCTTTAATATAAATGATTGTCCAAAACGGTCAAACTGTAATGGAGCTCCATCATACTGAATAATTGTATCTGTTGCAGTTTCAAATCTATATACCCAATAATCTTCAGGAAGAAGTTCTCTTGGGCTATCTACAGTACCATCAAGAGTCTCTATTCTGCACTCTCTGGTTGAGGGATCCCATGACACTAATGCTGTAAGCTTGTGATCAGCCTGAAAATATTCGTATGAATCAAGCTGCAGATCGCATTTTATCATATAGTAGAGCCATTTGTCGAATGTAACATTCATATACCACAATCCCTCTGAATAATATGGTTCATCATGACCTATGTTTTTAACCTTAATGTTTGAAGAGCCACCCGCACCTTCTATCAATTTTTCTGCATACTGTCTAACTGACAGCGTTTTAGCAGATGAAATACCAAGCAGATCATTATATATCTGGGTTGTGGTATCACTGAAAAGTTGCATAAAGCCTTCCATATCCTCTTCAAGAACCAAATTTGAATATAGGCTGTAGTCCTCCATCAGATAGAGAACATCCATCTTCATATAGCGTTCCTGAGCATTGGTCAAATCCTGTGCTTTTGCAAATAATGCAGGTACACAAAGTAATATCAAAGCTATTAATCTTTTCATCTTCATAATCCTCCTTTACTTATTGTTGTACCATTATTTTCTTTACCACCTGCTGATCACCTATTACACAGCGTACCAAATAGATTCCGGATTTCAGACCTTCAAAGTCAATCTCTTCATTGTATTCTGCTTGAGCCGGGTAATCCTTCTGAATTACAACCTTGCCATCTGTTGAATATACAATGAGTTTTGCCGGCATCTCCTCTTCAAGAACCGCACGGAATCTTCCGTTCTCAAGTGTCAGATCCATGAGTTCAGCTTTCAATGCAGATCCATACATCACATAATCTGAATAGCAATAAAATGTTTCAGAACCATATTTGTAGGTCCACAATGAACGTACATACGGATTTTTAGGGTTGCTGGAATATTTGTAATGCATATCCTTAACTGTACCACTTACTGCATATACTCCGTTGTTGTAATAACCAAACTCAAACTGATAATTTTTATATCCGGACTCACCCTCTCTGGTTGCACCAGATACCTGAGCGATATATATCTTTGAAGTACCATTACCCTTTCTTACCAGATTAGGTTCATGCGGACGTCTGTGAACTTTTACCCTAAAATTCACCTGACCACTACTCCAGACAGAACTATTTTCCGGAGAGATATTTCTGTAATAAAAGGTTATAACCTTATCTTGTGCGTATGGTTCATTACCGCTTGTTGTTCTGGCTGTGTATGTATATTGCAATACATCCTGACCATTCAACGGTATCCACTCAGATTCATCAGCCCACATGTACTGCCAACCGTCAACATTAGCACCTGACGGAACTTTCACCTGAATAGTATATTCATCGCCATGTCTCAGCAATTCATCATAATTACCGTAAATTTCAGCTGATACCGGTTTTGAATACTCCTTAAATGTGTATGCAAATTCGTTTGAATAGCCTATTACTGAACCAATTTTGTTCTCGCAATACAGATAGTAAGTGGTATTCCTTGGCGCACCTGTTTCATAATTGTTTGTGTACTGATAATAGTGGTTTTTATCAACATTGATAGGTCTATGCTGGGAATCTCTCCATTCAAAATACCATCCGTTTTCATATCCACCTGTTACGCTCGAATTCAGATTTGTAGTTGCTCCATATTGCAGATGTTTGGTATAACTCTGTTGCTGTACTGTACCTGTTGTCCATGAATGTAAATCCAAATCCCTGTATTCATTGTATGCAATCAGATCAGTTCCTGTCTCTGAATCATATATATTGCAATTTACCTGCATTCTTACAGGAGTTAATGTATGTTCTACGCCTGTTGGTTTACTTATTTTCAGGATATAGGAATTAGTTCTCGAAAATGACGGTGCTTCATCATCTCTGTAGTAAATATTATAAGTCCACTCTGCTTCCGGAACTATCTGATTATATGTACCTTCATTGAATGATACTTCATGCTCTGTTTCGTAATATACATCCTTTCTATTACTATCAAAACCTACAAAATATGGGTTACCAACTTTGTATGGCGATGGATATGCATTTATCCTGATTCGCTTCTTGTTTTCAGGAGCACTGCCATCAAACCATATATCACCCTCTGGACCAATGTTTGAAACGTTGACATCATAGTTGATAGTGGTTTTTGAGGTGATATTATCCGGCACCAGTATTGTTGCAGACAAATCTCTGGAAACCTCATAGCCATCCTCATCATACCAAACATACTCCCATCCGTTGGAATATCCTCCATTTATACCAAATGATGGTGATACACTTTTTCCTGCTATCTGTGCATACACATCAGAACCATTCAATACAGTGTAGGATGGCTGCTGAAGTACATTAACCTGTATGTTTAATGTTTTAGTAAATGGTTCCATTACACCGGCAGGAGAATTAACCAATGTCAATGTATAATTGATTGTTCCAATTCCTGATGCATATACACCCAACTGATCTGTTGTGCTTTGTATAGTTCCGTAAGTTTCATCCAACCATGAATAACTCCAGGCTGAATCATCACCATATAAAGTCTTGACAAAAATTGTTGCATTACCTCCAAATCCTGAATTCAGATATATTTTATTATTGGCAGGACGATATTCTTCTGTTTTGATTGCAGGATTATTGGAATTGTAGAACAGATCTACCGTTGGTGTATTGTAAACCTTTGCATATACGTTGGTATATCCTGAAACAGATGAATAACCACCTTCAAGTGTATTGGTGTAATGTATTGAATAGGATACATCTACTGATTCCGCATCAACATCAGCAGCTGTAAAATAATACATTCTATCGCCAGACTCTGTATCATAAGATTGTATAGTTGCATCATCACATCTAAAGGTCCAACCTGCTGGATTTCCGGATGTGATTACAGGCTGCATAATTATATCATTACCTTCAAACACACTCTCATAACCATCATTATTAAATTCAACGGTAGGAGTCTTCCAGAAACGGATGGTACCATTAAGAGTTATAGTAGCTTCATCTATAAGTTCCTGTTGCATTCCTGCCGGTGTGTTTGTAACAACCAGAGTATAATTATAATTGTATGTATCAGAAACTCCGAAATTACTGCTGTTTTCATCCATTGTTGGTTTAAATACACTGCTGCTGGAAACCACCTTACCATTGTTCTGCCACTTATAACTCCAGTTTGAAGAGCCTCCGTCAGTATTTACCGCCAATGAAGGTACATTGCTATCAGAGCAGTACCAGTTCATCAGACTGCTGTAGTTGTCTGAACTGGTGGTCAGAGAAGCTGAAGGGAACTCATATACGGTAAAGTTCCTTACATACTCATTTCTAAACCAGACTGTCTGTCCGTCAGGTGCCATATTAGTAACAACCAGTTTGAAAGCTGAAGCACCATTGGTTTCAGACAGAGTACCTGTCCAGGAACTATTTGTGCCGATAGTATTATCGTCAAATAGCCACTCATATCTCCAGCCATTATCATAACCGTCACGTGTAGTTACAGCAAATGAACGCTGTGTATTGTCCCAGATAACCTCACTTGACAATGTTGATACATTCTCACTACGAACCTGCGGAGCATCGTATAACTTTACACTGAATTTAGCAGCAGAAAAGGCAGTATCTTTATAAAGAGTATCCCTTACAGTTGTTTCATTCTGCGTACGTGTATATACTACATTCTGAAGTTCTATAGAGTATTCACCATCATTAGTGAGTGTATAAGCTGGTATATTTGGTGATGTCTGCTTTGACCATGTCTTCTGAGTAGTTGTACCCCTCTTCAGAACCATTGTGTACTCTACCAAATTATAATTGCTTTCAGTAAATGACACTGACAGATTGGTATTTACTTCATCTATAGCATGCCATACATTTCCAGACTGCACAGGGACATCAAAGTATTCTTCACTGTCACTTGCTGCAGTAAAGTTAATGCCCACCTGTACCTGCTGTGCATTGACGACGGCAGATAACATCAATAATAAAAAAGTAACTATATATCTGCTTTTCATAATCATCATATTATAAAGCTCAGGATTACGCCAACAGCTAAACCGCCCACAACACTTAGCACCCATGAGAGCCAGGATTGTGAAGACTTTGTTTCCGGTTCGCTGACTGCAGCAGCAGGAGAAGATGTCTGAACGCCTGCAGCTACTGTACTATTCTGATTGTTATTCTGTTTATTTAATGCAACTGTTTTCAATTCTGTGCTAGCAACCTTAGCAACTGCATCCGGTGAAGTTACTGTAGTTTTTGAGGCAAATTCATCAAATCCCTCCGGAAGAGTCCAGGTAATTTCCGGATTCTCATTTTTAATTCTTTTTGAAGCATATTCTGATAGCTGAGCTGCTGTAGGTCTGTTCCATGTATCCTTTGCCAAACAGCTTTGCATTATCATATTCATTTCATTTGAGAATTTTTCAGGGATATCAGGTATATCGGCACCCTGCTTCTGCATACTGCCACCCATACCGCAGAATGGTAATTCTCCTGATGCAAGTTCGTAAATGGTAACACCCAAAGACCATATATCACTAGCCTTTACAGAATTATATTGCTTACTGAAACGTTCCGGTCCCATATATGCTACAGAACCTGCAGAACTGAGATGCTTTGAACTTCTGCGCAATGTAGAACGTGCCTGCTGGCTTATTCCAAAGTCAGTAATTACAAATTCACCGTTTCTGGCAATAAGTATATTATCCGGTTTAATATCCTGATGTATAATTGGAGGAGTCTGACTATGTAGATATGCCAAACCTGCTGACACATCGTGTATAAAATCCCACAATATATCTTCTGTTATATCACCTATATATTTTGAAGATGAGCCTTGAGGACAGAATGGCATAACCAGATATGCACGGTTGTCATCCTTAGATACCTCCAGGAAATTTGCATGAAGCAGATTTGTATGATTCAGGTTGAAAGAGACCTGAAACTCCTTCTTAAAATCGGAGAGGCCCTGAGAATCCATCTCAATATAAACCTTTACCGCAACTTCCACTTCAGTCTGCTGATCAAATGCCAGCCATACTTCGCCGTAGCTGCCACTACCTATAAAACTTCTAAGCAGATAGCGACCATCAAATAAATGTCCTTCGTTATATTGCATTTTATTATTATTTATCTATTAATATACTATATATCAAACTCTTATAAAAGAACTTTCTTAAAACAAAAAAACAAAGCAGCCAAAAGCAGTAATATCACAAACAAAATGATTGCAATCATTAGTTTATTTGATTTATTATACTCAATATGAGATTTGCTGCTTATGGTGTAGTCATTACTAACTGTAACATTAAGCGGGTTTTCAGTTTCATCCACAGATACTGTTTCAAATAGTGCCAATGTCACATTATCATAGCCTCCAGCTTCAAGAGCAGTCTGTATAAGTCTATGTTTCTTCTGTTCTATATTCAAGGTATCATCCTGTATCACAGGAAGTATCTCACTATCTCTGCAAACGCCGCACAAGCCATCGGTACAGACAATTATAAGATCTCCTGCATTCAATTCGTATGCTTTATATTCCGGTCTTGCTTTTTCCGGAAAATCGCCCAGGCATCTTGTGATGACATTGCTATCAGGATGGTCAAATGCCAAATCTTCATCCAGTTTACCGTCATCGACCAACTGCTGGACGTATGAATGGTCTTTTGAGAAGCGTATCAACCCTGACACCTTATTATATATATATGCACGGCTGTCACCACACCAAACAAGATGGGCTGTTCTGCCTAATACCCAAACAAATATAAGAGTTGTTCCCATTCCTCTAGTGGAAGGGTTCTCTTCTACATGTTTTTTGATAATTGTGTCAGCTTTCACAACGACATCCAACATAAATTTCTCTACGCTCTTTGGATTCTTGCCTATTTTATCCAAATCGGCATCAAGAAAACTTTGCTGTACAGTTTTAATTGCAATATCCGATGCAACTTCACCGGCGTTGAGTCCGCCCATTCCATCTGCAACTACCAACAGACACCCATTTTTTCCTAAATCAATGGATTGTGTGGTATCCTGTGGTAAGAACCAATCAGACTGTGACAAATCATCATTAATTATGAAGTTGTCCTCATTGTTGGTTCGTACACAACCTACGTGAGTACCTGCAGTCAATCTGAAAGCTAATTTTGACATATTATATTAATAGTTTATAGAATGGTAATATTAAGGAATAACTTAACACTACCATTCTATTGATTTATTGTTAATATTTAAGGTTCTGGAAAGAATTCACCTTCCTGCAACTCTACTTCTGCAGGTTGGCTCTGTTTTTCCAGCTGTTCTATACGAGCATTTGCTTCATTAACAGCTCTCTGTGACTTAATGGCTTCTGATGCAGTCATTTCCAGAAGTTCCTTTGTCTGATCAAGTTCTTCTTTTGTAACATCTGCCAATTTGCTCAGACTATCTAACTGTGCCTGAGCTCTTGCTTCTGCCTGCTGTGCACGTTCGTTATTAGCAATCATCTCATCACGAGCTATTACATACGCAGCTTTCAGGCTATCAAGCTGTGCCTGAGCACTATCTGTCTTGGCTATAAACTCATTACGAGCCTTATCTGCTGATTCCTGAGCTGTTTTTGCAGCTTTTTCTGCACGCCTTACACGATCTGTAGCTTTTTGCAACTGTTCATTTGTAATATTGGTGATATTCTTCAGGCTATCAAGCTCTTTCATAGCCAACATACGTTCCTGCTCTGCACTATCAGCTTTAACTGTCAGTTCGTTCAATGCTGCATTAGCTGCATCTTTCTCCTTAACAAGAGAATCAATCATAGTATTTGCTTCCTGTGCACGCTTGTTCAGGTTCTCTATCTCATCACTGGCCTCACGTGCGCGTCTCATCAAAGCATCTATTTCCGCATTTGCAATCTCCATACGCTTGTTAGCATCTTCCATCTGTTCGCTATGCTGCTTATTGCTTATTATGCTATATGTCAACAAACCACCTACAGCAAGGAAAAGACATACAGCAATCACTATGATACCTGTCTTATATGGTTTAAGAGCCTGCTGACGGAACAGATTCATTCTTTCTGTCATACCGATACTCTTAACCAGGCTGTTTGCGCCCTGTGGTACTATAAAGCCCATAACAGGTCCATTCTGAGAGAGCCTGATTTCATCACCGGAATTAAGCTGACACTCTCCGTTTATAGGACGTCCGTTTACAAATGTTGCATTTGTCTGTGATAGCTGAACTATCTTCCATCCGTTACCATTACGTTCAATTGATGCATGTTTACGACTTACTGTTGCACATGAATCATCGAACTGTACCTGACAACTCTTGTCTCTACCTAATTCTGCCTGATCAACAATGATTTTCTGTGATTCACCAGCTCTGTGTAAACGGGTTGATGTTTTGTGTTCAAGTATGTAGTATGTTCTACCAGAACCATTAATCAACGCTCCCATACCGGCTCCTACTGAACCGGCTAATGTTCTTTTGTACTGTGATGCCATATCTTATTGTTTTAATTTAATACTCTTCATATTTCAATTTTACATCTCCTATTGCTATAATATCCCCGTGTTTTAACTGACTTCCATATTCATCTATTTCAGTGGAATTCAAGTAGGTACCATTTGTTGATTTCTGCCATACACGCTCTTCAAAGTTCCACTGTCCATCACGTATAATCCATCTTAATCCTGTTTGTTCAGTTTCCAGGGTAGAATGATTTCTGGAGATATACTGGTCATTTATCTTCACAAGGCTGTTTACCGAACGTCCCAATGTGAGTATCAGTTTGCCTGTCTGTTTTGATATTGCTGTCAGATCAAACACCATTCCAAAATCATCGCCATGCATAACGCATAATCTGGAACCTGTATGAGCCTGTTTCCTATTGTTACCGGTATTTACAATAACTCTGTTCGCACCGCTTGTTGCATTTTGAACAGGACTTTTTGGTACAAAATTAATTGCAGCCTCAGCACTCTGTATTCTATTCTTGAAATCAGGATTGAGACATCCTGCTATAAGAGGTTCCCACATAAATCCGTTTGGCACAGCCAGTAGAGCGTCTCTGTTCCAATCACCTGCCTTACCACGTTTCTGGTAGCGAACCAGATCATTCTGATCCTCAAGTTTTCCAAATGGTAATTCTCCGGTTATAAGCTGAAACATCATTACACCAAACGAGAAGATATCTGTAGTAGGCAATACTGTTGCTGTTCGCGAACGAGTAACCTGTTCAGGAGGCATATATGCGTATGTACCGAAAATTTGCAGTGGTTTGCCCAGAACACCTTTCTGAGTCATTCTGTTATTTCTGTCACCGGATATACCAAAGTCAGTAAGTGCTGCACTTCCATCCTTCTTGAAGAGAACATTTTCCGGTTTTAAATCTCTGTGTACTTTACCATTCTTGTGCAATGCGTGCAGACCCTGCAGTATTTCACAGGCATATTTAGACAAATTGATATCTCTCTTTCCTACCAACTTGGATAAATCTCCGCTTGGGCAGAACTCCATAAGAATAAACGGATTTCCACTTACCAGACCATAATCGATAGAACGAACCAGAAATTCACAATCTATCTGGGCTGTCTTAAACTCCATTTCAAAACGTTCAACCAGCGGATGACGTATATCAGATGGAACATCCCACAGCCTAAGAAGTTTCATTGCGTAGCAATTGCCTGAACTATCAGACACTTCATACACGTGTCCGAAAGCCCCCTCTCCCAAGGATTTTTCCACCTTGTAACGGCCGGCTACAATGTCACCTTTGTGAAAATCGATTCTAAGTGGTACTGGAACTTCATTCATCTTACTCTACACAATATCTGAGTCCTGCTATCAGTATAATATCTTTTGACTTCAAATCGATTGGCTCTGAAGCGGTGAGTGTAATTGTCAATGGTTCTGGCTGATTCTTATCCATACAAACCAGTTTATACTCATTCTTTGCAACTTCTGTTTCAGGCTGATAAGGTTTCTGCATGAAATTCACATCTCTGACTGTCTGCTTGGTATTTACAACTGGAGTCGGATTATCCAGCACAACTGTTGCTTTAGGGTTATGAACCTGTGGAGATGCAGCTACAGGTTCGGAATTATTCAGGATAACTGTTGCTTTAGGATTAGCCGGACGCTGCGGCATTACAGGGTCTTGATTGCCCAATATAACTGTTGCCTTAGGATTGTTAACACGTGGAGATGCAGCCACTGGTTCAGAATCATTCAGGATAACTGTTGCTTTGGGATTTGCCGGACGTTGTGGCATTACAGGCTCCTGATTACCCAATATAACTGTGGCCTTAGGATTGTTAACACGTGGAGATTCAACCTTTGGTTCAGAATCATTCAGGATAACTGTTGCTTTAGGATTAGCCGGACGCTGCGGCATTACAGGCTGTTGATTATCCAATACAACCGTTGCCTTAGTATCGCTGGCAACCGGCTGATTAAACTGTCCTCTTGCACTTGCGCATGGATAGCCACAATTAGGACAACTTGAGACACCTGCAGATAGCAGATAACCGCATTGAACACACTTGGCGATTTGCTGTTCCTCTTTTACTAAATCTTCTACCTTCAAAGGCTGATTACACTTCTGACATCTGGTTAAGCCTTGCGGATTAAACCAACCACAGTTATTACATTCCATTACTTAAGTTGCATAAAATTCATTAATATGTGTAACACCTACTAAAAAAATGATAACACGAGTGCAAAATTACTAAAAACCAGCCAATAAACAAATCTATTTTTTTAGTATTTTTCACCTATAAAAACATTTTTAGCAGCATATTTTTCAACAGCCACCTTGATATAACAAAACAAGTTAACGACCTTGCTGATTTCAGCGCCTTTTGTACCATCTGCATTATACTGATATTGAGAATATTGAGTAATAAAAAGGACTGGCTAAACCAATAATAGCCAGTCCACTTTTTATTACGAGATTGAAATCAGTTTCCGGATGCGAAAACGAAATTGTGGATTTCGCAAACAGAAGCTTCAGGAGTTGCCGATGATACCGCAAAGAAGAGCGCATGTTTGCCCTGCAACTTTTTAATTTTGCGAACAGATGCCTTAACCTCTGTCATCTCCTGTTTCATATTCTTCTTTATTCTTATGGTTCCAACCTTTTTACCACCCTTTTCAGGATTGCCGGCATATATGGTAATCTTACCCTTAATGCCCTGTGGAACTATATTCATAAGCAGTTTCAACCCTTTCTTTCCGTATGTGTGGTCAAAGTTGAAATACTTGTAACCTATTAAAGAGCCATTGGTATTATTCACTACAGGATTGTGGCTTACCTGCAAATCGTAAGGATTGCCGTTATATGACAAACCATCTGCACGGGTTGCCTCTACGTATGAACCTGAATAGACTCTTTTAGGATATTCTGCATATGAAGGTGCCGGACCTGTAAAGTAACAGGCTATACCAGCTGAATATCTGGTGTAAGGATTCAAACCATCAGTTTCAAAGCCCATAGATGTATATTCTGCTTCACTGATAATTACCTTGCCATCCTTTACCTCTACGTCAATAGGTTCTACCATAGCCTGACGTGAATATTCATCAATACCATTCTGTCTGTGGTAGAAAACATACCACTGACCGTTTATCTCCACTATACCACCATGGGTATTTCCGTTTGGAATGGCTGTATGGATTGTGTTTCCATTGTTATCTGTATCGCGGCCACGTGCATCAATTATGGTTCCGCCGTACGTGAACGGGCCCAACGGATTCTTTGAATATGCGTATGCAAGTGTGTAGTTGGTTTCCGGAAGACCGAATTCACCATTTCCTGCCCAACGGCTGTAAACAAACACATACATACCGTCTATTTTACGGATGGAAGATGCTTCGAAGAAACGGAAGATTCCCTCCTGATTTCTGTTGGAAACCATATCTTTTACGGCCTGTGTACCTTTCTTAACAGTAGCCATTGTCTCAGGATCCAGTTCTGCACCCCATGATTCTTCAAAGCCCCAGTAGCCATACACTTTGCCGTCATCATCTACAAAGACAGCCGGATCGAATCCTAAAACGCCATCAGTTACCTTTGGATTTGTTTTGCTCCAGTTGCAGACTACAAACGGACCATCAGGTCTGTCCGATTTTGCAATCATACCGTTTCTGCCACCAGCCTGGTTGTTAGGATAGAGATAGTAAGTTTTTTTACCATTCTCATCGGTAGTGAAAGTAACATCGGGAGCATACAGAATATCACCTCTGCCATCGCGATTCAGCAGATTACCGTTGGCATCGGTCTTGGATTCAAAGATAACACCATCGTAACGCCAGTTGTTCAGGTCATCAACTGAAGCCGACCATACCACCTGCTCACGTCCGCAGTATTGTGTGATTTCTGAATCGTGTGACCCATATACATACACTCTGTACTTGCCCGGATTGTCGGGATCTTCAAATACGTATGGCTCACCATCGGGAATATATTCCCAAAGTGGCAGGAACGGATTGGCGGCATTAAGCCCCAGCACCGCCACACTTATCAGCATAAAGCTGAAAATACGGTTTAGTCTAGTCATTGTTTTACATATAAAAGGTTAGTATTTTTTACTCTATTTCGATATAGTAAGGCAGACGGGCCTGAACTGATGGTTCTGACTCTATGTATTCCACACCTATGCTCTTTTTAAGCTGTTCAATAGGTGTTGCAGGCTGTGAAGCCATCTCGGTAAAGGTTGCCAGATACTCTTCAAATACATTCTTCTTTTTTGGATATGTTGCCACTACTGCATCTTCGGCACCGGCCAGTTCCTTTGCCTTTGCAATAGCATCGTCAATACCGCCCAGAGCATCTACAAGACCTATTTCCACAGCATCTTCGCCGGTCCATACGCGGCCCTCAGCTATAGCCTTGATTGCATCTGTTGACATTCCGCGACCATCTGCACAACGCTTTACAAAGAGTTCATAACCGTCATTGATAGTACGCTGCATAATAGCTTTGGCATCGTTATTCATAGGCTTTATAAAGTTATCCATTCCACCTAATTTATGGGTACTTACTGTCTCCATTGAAACACCTATGCGCTTTGCAAGTTTCTCAAATTCAGGTATCATACCAAAGATACCAATAGAACCTGTCAGTGTGGCAGGCTGTGCCACTATGTAGTTAGCTGCACATGAGATATAGTAACCGCCGGAAGCTGCATAATCGCCCATGGATACCACAACAGGTTTTACAGCTTTGAGCTGCTCTATTTCATACCACATCTGCTCTGAACCGAATGCGCTGCCGCCGCCTGAGTTAACACGAAGTACCACAGCCTTTACATTATCGTCTTCACGCAATTTGCGCAGATCCTTTGCCACAGTACCCGATACTATACCCTTCTTGCCTTCATCCACAATATCGCCTTCTGCATAGTAAACTGCAATCTTATCAGCAGCCAGAGCTGTTAACTCATCATTTGAAACTTCCAGCATCTTGCTGTGTGACAGTTTTGCAGGCTTCTTGCCCTCTTCCAGCTGCATCATGGATGCAAGTACCTGCTCCATATCGTTCTTATAAAGCACGCTGTCAACCATGCCGGATTTAACACATTCATCGGTATCAACCAGCAATAGTCCGTTGTCTGCGTAGGCAAGCAACTGCTCTTTACTTATGCTGCGTGCGCCTGAAATATCGTCAAGGATATTGTTCCAGATGGAATTGATATAACACATTGTCTGTTCGCGGTTGGCATCCGACATCTCCATTGCTGTGAATGGTTCTACAGCCGATTTATATGTACCTACCTTGAAAATCTGCATTCTTACGCCAAGTTTGTCCAGCAGATCCTTGAAGAAGACTGCCTGACCGCTCATTCCACGCCAGTCTATCACACCCTGGGTATTCATATATATCTTATCTGCCACTGATGCCAGATAGTAAAGTCCTGTGGTGTAATTATCGGCATATGCAACTATAAACTTACCGGATTCTCTGAACTCATTGAGTGCATCACGTATCTCCTGTATTGTTGCATAAGATGTCTCTATAGCGTTTATATCCAGATAGATACCTTTGATATTTTCATTCTTTTCCGCTTTCTCAATTGATGCCAGAATATCTTCCAGTCCAAGTCCTGTACCCATCTCTTCCGACAGCATTGCCAAAGGGTTCTCTGCAACCCTGTCAGTAATGGTTCCCTTCAGTTCCAGATGATAAACGGAATTTGGTTTAACTTCGGTCTTAGCACTTCCAATGGCTGCAAAGCCAATTAACGCAAACATACTGAGCACGGTAGTAATGATTGTGAATACAACCAGTCCTACTACTGTAGCCCACATAATCTTCATAAAATCTTTCATTTCTACAATTATTTACTGAGTCATTTAATAGTTTATCAGTGCAAAAGTACGGCTTTAAAAATTCATTCATTAAACATAGAGGCACTTTTTTCAGTAATGTTCACAATTATTTGGTAAAAGATTTCATATTTGCCACCGCTTTATATATATTCGCAGAACTTATCAGAGAATAGAAATTACTAAACATAAAAAACCAATTATTATGAAACAGAAGTTTAAAAAAAGAACAATGCTTAATGCAGGCAGACCTATTGTTTGCACAATGGCTTTGGCAGCATTTATGTATGGTTCAGATGCCAGGGCTCAACTCTCTTCTAACCCTGACAAATTTTTGGGAAATATCACCACAAGAGGTCAGGTGGATTATGGTAACGAAAAGTACCACACTTTGTGGAACCAGATTACGCCGGAAAATGAATCAAAATGGTCATCAATTGAAGGCAATAGAGACAATTTCTATTGGCAGAGTGATGCATCTTACAACTATGCCAAACAGCATAATTTCCCGTTCAAATTTCACACATTGATCTGGGGTTCACAGTATCCTTCATGGATGGACAATCTGAGCACTAAAGATCAGTATGAAGAGATAGTAGAGTGGATGGATGCCATCAAGAAACGCTATCCGGAACTTGAAATGATTGACGTTGTGAACGAAGCTGTTCCTGGACATGCTCCTGCACCATACAAAGCTGCACTGGGCGGCGATGGCGTTACAGGTTATGACTGGATTATCAAAGCATTCGAAATGGCGCACGAACGCTGGCCGGACGCTATCCTTATTTATAATGACTATAACACATTCCAGTGGCAGAAAACTGAGTTCATCCATCTGGTAAAAACTTTGCGTGATGCCGGTGCTCCTATTGATGCTTACGGTTGCCAGTCACACGATGTTACCGATATGAGTTTCAGCAATTTCAAGGCTGCCATGGATGAAATCCAGAGAGAACTCAAAATGCCTATGTACAGCAGTGAATACGACATAGGTACTACAGACGATGCTCTTCAGTTACAACGCTACAAGGAACAGATTCCATATATGTGGGAAGCTGATTACTGTGCAGGTATCACTTTGTGGGGTTATATCTATGGTGCTACATGGACTACAGATGGTAATTCAGGTATCATTAAGGATGGCAAGGATCGTCCTGCAATGAAGTGGTTGCGCGAATATATGCAGACCGATGCAGCCAAGAATGCAAAGAGCCCATTCCCTGGCATGGTTAAGGAGGCATCTGTTTATATTAAGCCAACAACTACCAAAGCAACCATCAATGAGGCTCTGACCATAAACATTAATGCATCTCTTAAAACAAAGGAGATAGACCATATTGATTTCTATGTTAAGAATCAGTTGCATTCTACACTGACAGAAGCTCCATACGTTATTGAATATACACCTGCAGCTACAGGCCGTTATGATCTGAAAGCTGTGGTAGTGGCTACAGACGGAACTGAATATGAACGTCTAGGTGGTTTCAATGCATATAAGCCACGTTCTACCTACAAAGGCGAAATAGCTATTCCAGGTACTCTGCAGGCAGAAAACTTTGATGGTGGTGCTGATGGTATTTCATTCCATGATTCTGATACAAAAGACGATGGAAATGTTGGATATCGCAAAGACAATGAAGGTGTAGATATTGTATCAGGTAATGGCGGATATGCTATTGGTTACACAAATTCAGGTGAATGGCTGGAATACACAGTAAATGTAGCAGAAGCAGGAACCTATACTTATACAGCAACTGTGTCATCAGGTGTAACAAATTCAGGAATCAGCCTGTCACTTAGCACAGCAGATGGTCAGATAAGCCTTACAAACAGCATCACTGTTCCAAGCGCTGGCGAAAACAACTGGGATACCTATAGCACAGTTAAAGGAAGATTATTAATCCCACTGGAAGCCGGCAAACAGGTTATCCGTCTGAATATCACCGGCAGCAGTTGTAATGTAGATAAGATTGTATTCGAGAAGGTTGCTGTTGACAAGGATATTAAAATTGAAGTTACAGCATCGCCTAACCCTGTTACTGTAAACACTACAGCAAAAATAGCAGTCGATGTAACTCCTGGTAAGAATGATATTGCGAAGGTTAATATTTACGATGAAGCAGGTACTGTAGTAAAAACCTTAACACAGGCTCCATACGAATATTCATTCAAGCCGACAGTTAAAGGTACATATCTATACAGAGTTGCTGCTATAGACACAGAGGGATATGAATCAGACACCAAGAGTGTAACTCTGTTGGTACAGCCTAAACGTTCAACCTACTCTATATTGCCTATAAGCATACCTGGAACACTGGAGTTTGAGAACTTTGACAAGGGTGAAGCAGACTTCACATATCATGATTCTGACACCGAAGATGAAGGAGGTGCAGGATATCGTACCGACAATGGTGGAGTTGATATTGTAAGAGGTAACGGAGGCTATGCTATTGGATATACAGCCAGCGATGAGTGGTTAGAATATACCGTAAATGTAAAGAAACCAGGCGAATATTCATTTAAGGCAACAGTATCATCCGGAACCAATGGATCAGGATTTAAGATTGGATTGGTTGAAGGTGATAAGATAAACAACCTCGCAGATGTTTCTGTTCCAAAAATTGCAGACAATGACTGGGATACATACGCTACTGTGGAAGGAAAACTGAACCAGTATCTGAATGTTGGCCGACAGATTATCCGCATTACCATTACCGGCGCATATTGTAACATTGACAAGATTCAGTTCATTAACACTCTCGATACAGATATCGAGCTGATTCCTGAAGATGAATCAAAATCTTCAGACACCTATAACCTATATGGCATAAAGGTTGACAGCAACTACAAAGGTATTGTTGTGAAAGACGGAGAGAAGATTCTGATCAGATAATCATATCACTAACGCAAAAAAGGGGGCAGATGGTTTTTCCATCTGCCCTTTTTGCACTATTTTCGCCCTCTAATTTATACAATTGATGAAGATTATTTTCAATATCCTGGGCAGCATATTTCTGACACTTGGAGTGATTGGTATCTTTCTACCGGTGCTGCCTACCACACCATTCCTGTTACTGACTGCCTACTGTTATTACAGAGGTTCAGAAAAGATGTACTCCTGGCTTATGAATCATCCTAAATTCGGGCCACATATAACCCTGTTCAGAGAACAAAGAATCATACCACGCAAAACCAAAATATACATTCTTACTTTGCTATGGGTGTCTCTACTTTTCTGCAGTTATATTTTAACTCCGATATGGCTTAAAGCCCTGATGATTATCATCGCAATATCTGTTACCATCCACATCCTCTCCTACCCTTCAGAAAACAGATAATATAGCATACAAACAAACGGAGCGTGTAACAAAACCTGTTCACGCTCCATTTATATTTATAAATCTCAAAATCTTACTTCACTTCCTCAAAATCGGCGTCCTGAACGGTTTCGTCGTTGTTTGATGAAGAGCCTGCGCCCTGCTGAGCACCTGCACCTGGCTGAGCCTGTGAAGCACCGCTCTGTGCATACATCTCTGCACTTGCAGCCTGGAATGCTGTATTCAATTCGTTGATTGCAGCATCGATAGCAGCCAGATCCTGAGCTTTGTGAGCATCCTTCAGCTTGCCAAGAGCAGCTTCAATAGGAGCCTTTTTATCAGCTGGAAGCTTATCGCCAAGCTCGCTCAACTGCTGTTCTGTCTGGAAGATCATAGCATCAGCCTGATTCAGCTTGTCAATCTTTTCACGCTCCTTCTTGTCTGCATCAGCATTAGCTTCAGCTTCAGCCTTCATGCGCTCAATCTCCTCCTTGCTGAGACCGCTTGAAGCCTCAATACGGATAGCCTGTTCCTTACCGGTTGCCTTATCTTTTGCAGATACCTTCAGGATACCGTTTGCATCGATATCGAATGTTACTTCAATCTGAGGAACACCACGACGTGCAGGAGCAATACCTTCCAGATTGAACTGACCGATTGACTTGTTCTGGTTTGCCATTGGACGTTCACCCTGAAGAACGAGGATAGTTACTGCAGTCTGATTGTCAGCAGCTGTTGAGAATACTTCACTCTTCTTGCATGGGATAGTGCTGTTAGCTTCGATAAGCTTTGTCATAACACCACCAAGAGTCTCAATACCCATTGTCAGAGGAGTTACATCAAGTAGTACGATATCGCCTACACCACCCTCCTTGTTCAGGATAGCACCCTGGATTGAAGCACCTACTGCAACAACTTCGTCAGGATTAACACCCTTTGATGGAGTCTTACCAAAGAAGTCTTCTACCACCTTCTGTACGGCTGGGATACGGCTTGAACCACCAACCAGGATTACTTCGTCAATATCTGAATTGCTCAGACCAGCATCGCTCATAGCCTTGCGACATGGTTCCAGACATGCCTGGATAAGTGAATGTGCCAACTGTTCAAACTTTGCACGTGTAAGAGTCTTTACCAAGTGACGTGGGATACCAGCTACCGGCATGATGTATGGCAGGTTGATCTCTGTTGATGTAGAAGATGAAAGCTCAATCTTTGCCTTTTCTGCTGCCTCCTTAAGACGCTGCAATGCCATTGGATCGGCTGTCAGATCTGCACCTTCGTCCTTTTTGAACTCTTCAACAAGCCAGTTGATGATTACCTGGTCAAAGTCATCACCACCAAGTGTGTATCACCATTTGTTGACAATACTTCGAATACACCGCCACCGAATTCAAGAATTGAGATATCGAATGTACCACCACCAAGGTCGAACACTGCAATCTTCATATCCTTGTTTGCCTTGTCAATACCGTATGCAAGAGCAGCAGCTGTTGGCTCGTTTACGATACGCTTAACTTCAAGACCTGCTATCTGACCAGCCTCCTTAGTAGCCTGACGCTGTGAATCTGAGAAGTAAGCAGGTACAGTAATAACAGCCTCTGTAACCTCCTGACCAAGATAATCTTCGGCAGTCTTCTTCATCTTCTGAAGAATCATTGCTGAAATTTCCTGTGCTGTATAAAGACGACCATCTATATCTACGCGTGGCATATTATTGTCGCCCTTAACTACTTTATAAGGTACATTTGAAACCTCTTTCTGTACCTGATCCCAGTTCTCACCCATAAAACGCTTGATTGAGAAGATGGTACGCTGTGGGTTTGTGATAGCCTGACGCTTGGCAGGATCGCCAACCTTACGTTCGCCACCATCTACAAAACCTACTACAGAAGGAGTTGTACGTTTACCCTCTGAGTTTGCAATTACAACAGGTTCGTTACCTTCAAAAACGGCAACACATGAGTTTGTTGTACCTAAGTCGATTCCAATAATCTTTCCCATAATTTTATCTATTTATTCGTTATTACCTTATTTATGTCACAAACAGTGACCAATCACACCATTGTTAAAGCAAATGCAGTGCCAAAGGGGTTTTGGCAAAAATCAGTGTCAGTATTATGACTATTTGGCAGAAAACAAAACCGGCTGCAAATAAAATCTGCAACCGGTCCGTATTAATATTAACGACTGTTATTCCTCTTCCTGACTGTTTCCACCAGATATGGCAGCCATAATTTTTGCCTCTATTTCTTCTGCCAGTTCCGGATTGTCCATCATCAGCTGTTTGGTAGCATCGCGTCCCTGAGCCAGTCTGGTATCTTCATAGCTGAACCATGAACCCGATTTCTTGATTATACCATATTCTACGCCCAAATCTACAATTTCACCACTCCTTGCTATACCTTCGCCGAACATCACATCAAATTCTGCTCTGCGGAATGGAGGTGCCACCTTGTTCTTTACAACCTTTACGCGAACCTGGTTACCGATAACGGCATCACCATCCTTAATCTGGGTTACTCTGCGTATATCCAGACGTACTGATGCATAGAACTTCAGAGCATTACCACCGGTAGTTGTTTCCGGATTACCGAACATCACACCAATCTTTTCACGCAACTGGTTGATAAAGATACAGGTTGTGTTTGTCTTGTTGATGGCTGATGTCAGTTTGCGCAATGCCTGTGACATAAGACGAGCCTGAAGACCCACCTTGTTGTCGCCCATATCGCCCTCAATCTCTGCCTTTGGAGTAAGGGCAGCAACTGAGTCGATTACAATGATATCTATAGCAGATGAACGGATAAGCTGTTCTGCAATCTCCAGTGCCTGTTCACCATTATCAGGCTGTGATATCCACAGGTTGTCGATATCTACACCCAATTTGGCAGCGTAGAAGCGATCGAAAGCGTGTTCTGCATCAATGAATGCAGCAATACCGCCTGTTTTCTGTGCTTCAGCAATGGCATGGATGGCAAGTGTAGTTTTTCCGGACGATTCAGGACCATAGATTTCAATTATTCTACCACGTGGATAACCGCCAACACCAAGTGCAGCGTTCAATCCGATAGAACCCGTAGGTATCACATCGACTGCCTCAATGCTCTCTTCGCCAAGTTTCATAATTGAACCTTTGCCAAAGCTCTTCTCAATTTTTTCTGTTGCAGCCTGTAATGCCTTCAGCTTTTCACTAATTGGTGACTGAGCTGAATTCTGTTCACTTTTCAAATCTTTTTTTGCCATAATTGTTATTTAAAATAGATGGTAGTTTTCTACCTGAAAGGCAAAGTTAATCAAATATGATTGCAACCAATAAAATTGATGAAAGAAGTTTTCAACAAATAATGGCAGACAGAACCAAAGCCCCATCTGCCATTATTGCACCTGTTGTTATATTACTGGTTTATAAATTCATTACCAACCTTACGGGCACGGTTTGGATGATCCAGATCCATTCCGGTCTTGATACCTATTTCAACCAACAGATTCCAGCCTGCGCACAGGAAGAGATATGGATTCATATCGCCTGCTGACGGAGTTTTGATTGTTGGGAATGGAGTATCCTTGTCTGATATTGCCACAATGCGTACGCCGGCGCCATCTACAAGATATTCCTGGAACTTTTCATATTCACCTTCTATTGGATCAATCATGAAGATGATATCGTTTTTGTGCATTACCTCTTCAATACCATGAAGCACGTATGTACCTTCAAGGAAGTCCGATTTACGACGTGTAATCTCGTTTGTCTTAAGAGTAAGCTCTTCTGCCACGCCATCGTTGTAACCTACAAAATATACTGTATTGGCCTCTTCTACCCAGTTTACAATCTCTGAAGGAATCTCAATATTCAGAGTCTGCTCTATCTTTTCAGGAAGATCTGCAAGTGCAGCCTTCATATCTGCACCACGAAGATTCCACAACAATGATTCATAGTACAATGCCTGTTCCACTACACTCTTTGTAGCTGCCACTGCCTGTTCCCAGCCGCAACCTAAAACATGTGTTGAATTACAGAAAGTTGAAAGTACGGTATCGTTGTTAGCTGTCAGACCAAAACGCATATTGTTACCCTCCTCCATCAACTTCTTTGCAAGCAGAGTAACCTCTTTAGTTCTACCTGAATTTGAAGCCAGGAATACAGCATAGTTGCTCAGATCATACTCTCTTGACTGCCATGAGCCATCTGTCTGGATATTGACATTCATTCCCCAACGCTTGAACTTTCTTAGTGAATTCTTGGCTGGGAAAATTCTGCTGGAACCTTCACCGGTAAAATAGATATTACCAACCTTTTTTACCTGTTCTGCAATCTGCTTTGTGCAGTCTGGATCAAACTTTCTGATGGTTTCAATTGTATCCATCATTTCACGTACCAATGCATACTGTGCATAGTTTTGATCTTTCAAATTCATAATTCTCTGCTTTTATGTTGATAATTAATTATTCAATCTCTTCTTTATAGTCTGAATTCTCTCTATTGTCTGACGTGACTCTTCACGCTGCTGTCTGATAAAGCTGTTTTCGTCCAGTTCTCCGTAGGCAGCTATCATTTCATCATCAGAACGGAATGTTGCTCTGCGGAACGGATTTTCATAATCCTTCTTTCTGGTTTCATACACCTGATCTGAGATAAAGTGCACTATATCTATCTCCTTGTCAAGTATATTGTTCCACTCTTCGTCCGATATGGTATCCACACCAAGCGCAAACTTGAGTGCCAGATACGCATGACGCAGTTTGTCAAGCGGATAGCTCTTCCATATATCATTATAGCGTTTATGAATCTCCTTCCAGGAATTGAGTATGCCGTCATTGATATCAGAACGAAGCTGTTCTACATCGTTCATCATTACCAGCTGACCACCTAAGTTCATCCATTCGCGCTGACGAACGCTATCCAGCTTTTCTCCCATTGTCTGGAATGTCTCTTCCGGATTGTTCTCCAGCCAGTTCAATGCATTCTTAACTGCATAATGGATTATCATATCGCCGTATGCGTGATAGCTGTTATATACCTTCTGAATACGCACTTTGCGTCTGCTCTTCTCCATGTTTTCACCAAACACTTCAAGGCTGTCTATAACCTTTCTGTCACCGTTAAGCAGTTTGTTACCCAATGTTCGCAATTCGCGCTCTTCTATGCTGTCATTATATTCACCCTTACTGCGCAGATATGCCTTTGCTGTCCATACCTCAAGCAGTTTTCTGGCCTGAATGGATTCCTCCATACTATCCGGAGCAAAAGTCTCGAATTCAATATTCTGTACCTTGAAGATTCTCTGGTCACGGTTGGCATATTTCCAGTTGTTACGTGCCATAGCGTACATATTGTACATCCAGGTGAATGCAGGAGTTACCACAAGTTCATCCTTCAGTATATCGTTGCTCAGAAGTGCAAATGGGAATGGGTTGATAAGTTCATACTGATAATCGGCCTTTGCAAGCATGGTGAACGATGCGAACTTACATGAATGCTTTACACTGGTACATAGTCCCGGCCAGAAACCACGACCTGCTTCAATCTCATTGTCATTGGTACGGCTGTTGTGGTTTGAACCAATTGTTGCACCGGCTGCCAGATTTGACTGTCCCATAATGACACTGGCTATCAGGAATGAGTTGTTGTGATGCTGTTCGTGAGCCGGGAAGATAAGGTTATTCAATACCTCGCAACAGGAGATGGTGGAGTTATCGCCCATAAATGAGTCAATAAGACGCGCTCCATATTTCAGATTTGAGTGGCTGCCCAGAACGAACTTTACAGCAATACAGGAATAGAAGATTCTGCATCCGTAACCTACTATACCATTCACCATAACCACATTTTCACCTATCTGGGTAGGCTCTTTGTCTGATGAATTGATGGTTACATTCTTAAGTTTGCTTGCACCTTTTATATAACAGCAGTTACCCACCTTTACATCTTTCAGAATCCATGAATTCTTTATGACACAACCACTGCCAATAGTGCCATAGAAGCCTCGGCGGTTATCAAAACTGTTCTGTGTAATACGTGTAAGACGATCCTGAAGCATCTTGTCATCAATAAACTTTGCCCAGAGATATGCATCCGCAGCAAGCATTCCATCGAACGGGAGTATGCTTCTGCAACCTGTCTCATTCATTATCTGGAGCTTTACACGTACACTCTCCTCTTCGCCCTCCTTTATTATACCATTACCAAATTTGGCATGATCTGTACAGGACATCTCCTGAATATTGAAGAGCATAGTCTTATCACCTATTATATAATGGGAGAGATAGTGAACATTATGAATTGCACAGTCATCGCCTATATCGCATGAATGTATGGAACTGTTGGTAATACCACATGGCAGACGCAGATCATGATACTGCAGACCTTCTGATGTAACCCTGCCAATACGAACAAAACCCTTAAACTGGTTGTTCTTTATCATTGTAGGATCAAATTCATCCGTAACCATAATGTTATCCCAGCTGTTAGCTGTATTGTCATTCTTTACCAGAGTTTCAATTTCATTACTGCTCAGATGGCGCCATCCGTTTTTAGGAGCACGCACCTGAGTATTTCTCAGATAATACTTATCCTTTCCTTTAGGGATATACTTTTCATCCAGAAAACTATTGAAAAGCTGATCTGACGATAACAATGTTACTCTTTCCATACATTTAATATTTTAAATTCCAGAATTTGGCTGCAAAGATATATGTTTTTATAATTTTACGCAATACTACGGCATATATAAATATTATTTATATATAGCATTTTTTGTTAAAAAGAAAAAAAATCCGATGGTTTCCCACCGGATTTTATCCTGATTTTTATGATGTTTACTCTGCACTTTCCTCTGCAGGCTGCTCCATCTCTTCCGGATCAGAAAAATCATTCTGCTTGCTTTCCACCAGAATATTATACCATGAAATAATCTTCTTTACATGGCTTGGATATACTCTTTCACGATCAAAATCTGCTACAACACCAGCCATAAACTCAAGAAGTTCACCATTTGATGCTTTTTTAACATCAATAGTCAGCACCTGATCCTTACCGTACTTCTCCTCTATCTTCTGGAACACAACACGCAAAGGCATCTCCTCTTCGTCTGTAAAGATAGAGATATCACCCAAAGATACAACCTTATCAGTGCGATGTATTGGGAGTCTTTTCTTTTCTCCGTCTAACGATTCAACAATCAAAGCGCCCTTACCACCGGTAAGCAACAAATAAAGGCCCGGTTTACCGGAAATGTTCAAAATCTCACTTAACATAATTCTCTTTCTTATTAAAATATTTTTTACATTATTCTATTTAACGACTGAAGCAGTTCATCTATTTGCTGCTCCAGATCGCTTATATCATCATTAAAAATCACAAAGTCCGCCAATGCACATTTCTCTTCCTGTGGCATCTGGGCAGCCATACGCTGCAGCACCTTCTCTTTTGTAGAAGAATCACGTTTAATACACCTGTTTATACGCAATTCAACGGGAGCATCAACCACCACTACATAATCCACCACTTCTGTAAAGCCGGACTCCATCAGTATTGCCGATTCAATTACACAAATATCACCGTTCTGACGCCCTACCCATTCCGCAAAATCGGCCTTTACAGCAGGATGAATAATCCCTTCAACGTTGTGTGCATTCTCTTTTGAAACAAACAGATATGAAGCCAGCATCTGCCTGTTAAGCAGACCATCAGCATATAACGAATCATTTCCGGTAAGAGCCACAAGCTGTTCACGTATTGACAAAGATGTATCAGAAAGTCTTTTCGCTTCGCTATCCGAATCATAAACAGGAATACCTCGAGCTGCAAGCAAACGGGCTACATAACTTTTTCCCGAACCTATTCCTCCTGTCAATCCTATTCTTACCATAGTCCATTATAAACATCCTCCACCAGATACTCAACTGTTTGAGGAATAATTCTTACACGTTCCACATCTGCCGGTACGCTATACATCCTTAACATCACCTTATCTGAAAGGCCTTCAAGAATATCGTTGTAATCAACCACTACAGCAAAATCCTGTTCTGTAACAACATCATATTCTGACATCTTTACCCAAAACACAACCTCCACTCTTGAAGGAAATGATTTCAGCATCTTTCCCTGAGGAAAGTTCACACCCCGAACAGGTATTGTCAGACTCTTTTCTGTATATTGCGACGAACATAGCGTCAAAACAACTTCATCATTGTCAGCATAGACTCCGGGAAGAGATTTAAGTTTTGCATACACAACCACCGTATCCGCATCAAGACCAACAGAAGCCAGATCTACATACAGAGCATCAACACTGCCGGCACTTTCAGTAACGAATACATCAACACTATCAGGGGTTGTGTAATAGTTATCCATTATATACTGATTCTTACTTTCTGTTACGCCTTCATAGAATACCGGCAATCTTTCCAGCCTCTGCTCTTCATAAAGAAACGACAGCGTATCAGGTTCAATGGAACGAATAACCGTACCGATTGTAATGAAATTCTGAATGGAATCTCTGACGAACTGCGATGATAAAACCGCCCTGCCCCTGGTCATCTTGTACGATAAACTATTTATCTCCAGAACTTTTTCCTTTTTACGCGACGATTTCCAAAGCGCAAGTCCTTTACCATTAAGGGTTACAATCACCTTATCTGTAGCTGAACCGGTAAGACGAACATTATCCGGCACATCTACTATCTGAACAGGGATTTGCATTGAATATTCGTAGTTCCTGCTCATCTTCTGCGCAAACCAGAAGAAAAAGGTTATCACAAGAAATAACAGAAAAATCGAGAATTCTCCTCCAAATATTTTCTGAAGAAGAACCCCGATTTTCTTTAGCATATTAGCCATTGTGATAGAGAAGGATCTACGCACCTTCATATATCAGTAGTATTAAGCCTTATCCTCTTTTTTCTCTTTCTTTGACTTCTTAGGCTGAGCAACAGGCTGTGCTGTTGGCACAGGATTTACATAGCGCTTGTCAACCTTAATTTTGATATTCTGAGCAACTTCAATAGTTACTGAAACATCATCAATATCCTTAATCTTACCAAAGATACCTGAGCTGGTTACCACCTCCTGTTCTCTCTGAAGTGAATTGCGGAATTTTTCACCCTCCTTATCGCGACGAGGACGCATCATAAACATCATCATCACAAGCAGCAGAATCATCCATATCATCATACCGCCACCAAAGCCACCGCTCTGAGCGCCACCTTCTACCGGCTCTGAAAGATTTACGTCCTGAGACTGTACAAAAGTCATAATCTCCTGAGATTCCTGAATCTCAATTACACCCGAATATGGGTTCAATGATAAAATTTTTGACATAATATTTTGTTTTTATTATTTATTCAAATCGCCATTACCTATCAGCTCTTTTGATATGGTATCCAGCATTCCGTTCACAAAGCCCGCGCTACCGGGAGTACTGAGATATTTTGACATCTCCACATACTCATTTATAGTAACCTTTAGTGGTATTGCAGGAAAAGCCAGCATCTCTGCTACTGCAGCCTGTATGATTAACACATCCATAAAGGCCAATCGGCTGGGATCCCATCTGTTACAATGACGTGAAACTACAGAGCGAATAGATTCTTCCTTATCAATACTGCTTCTTAAAAGATTCATAGCAAACTCCCTGCTGTCTTCATCCTTAAAGGCTCTGAGTAAAGGCTGTTCAGCACCATTCTTCTCTTCAAAAGTTTTAAGGGTCTTCTGAACAAACGAATCTATCAGATTCTTATCGCCATTCCAATATATATTTGCCTGTTCCAGAACATCATCAAGCTGTTCATTATTCTCTATAAATTTCCTGTAGAGTTTCCTGCAAAGATACTTATCTGATTCATAATCAAATACATCTTCCTGATAATACTCTTCCAGTTCTTCACTATCCATTATCTGGTCATACAGACCTTTTACAAAATCGGTCAACCAAGACATATCATCCGTACCGATATATGAGATAAGAGATTCATTGTTTTCCAACTGGGACATCAACCTGTTTTCCGCAAAAAGCAACTCTTTACGCGGAACACGAATATCCATTTTCTGTTTACGGGTTATCTGTTTCTGAGAATAACGGCGCAATGCCACTAACAGATATAGCAGGGTATGATAAAGCGAATATGCACTATTTACACTTTCAGAGAGTTCGCGCTCTGCCGAAGACAGATTGCGTTCTCCGTTCTGGTAATATGCATACATCACCTGCACTACTTTCAATCTAATGAGAACTCTGTTGATCATGACTATATAATCATTCAATCTTACGGTGTGCAAAAGTACAAAGTATTTTGCATAAAAACAGAAAATCGCCCCTCAAAATAGCTGGTAATAATATTTTTTAGCAATAAGTTTGGTTTTACAGAAACTTTCAACTAAATTCGTGAAAAATTCATTTACAATGGATAAGAACAGCAGCACATACACAAACAGCAGTATTGAAAAAGATATTATCTACTCAGAGGCAGTAAAGGCAGGAAAGCGAATATACTACCTTGACGTCAGAAAGACAAAGAAGGATGAGTTCTATCTCTCCATCACTGAAAGCAAAAAGATAGCTCCAGACGGAGATGGCAATCAACAGGTAACATTTGAAAAGCATAAGATTTTCCTGTACAGAGAAGACTTTTCAAACTTTATTGACGGACTATCCAAAACAATAAGATTCATACAGGAAGCAACAGCCCAACAGGAAAAGGCTGCCAATGCAATGGAGGCTCCTGAAAACAAAACAGAAGAGCCAATATCAGTAACCACCTGCAATTCTGAGTTCAGCGACGAATTCACATTTGAATTCTGACATCCTATTTTATTGGATAAAAGAAATATTTTTCATACCTTTGCACCCGCTTTTACATAGTGGCATACCAAAGGTATAGCGAACGTGTGATGGTGAATTGAATATTAACAATTTAGAGTAACACTTATTTAAAATGAAAAGTATTAACATTCAGGGTACAGCCCGCACATTGTTTGGCAAGAAGGGTGCTAAGCAGTTGAGAAACGAAAATTTGATTCCTTGCAACCTTTACGGTGTAAAGAAAGACGAGAATGGTCTGCCAGTAGCTACTCCATTCAGCGTTAAAGTAGAAGAAGTTCGTAACCTGGTATATTCTCCAGATATCTACGTTGTAAATCTTTCAATTGATGATCAGACTGTTCTTGCAGTTATGAGAGAGATTCAGTTCCACGTAGTTAAGGATTACATCCAGCACATTGATTTCTATCAGGTAACAGAAGATAAACCAATCGTAATGGACGTTCCATTGAAGTTAGCTGGTTTGGCAGCTGGTGTTAAAGCCGGTGGTAAGCTACAGCAGCTTATGCGTCGCGTTAAGGTTAAGGCTCTTTACAACCTTATCCCTGAGAAGATTGAAGTTGACGTTACAAATCTTGAAATCGGTAAGGCTATCAAGGTTGGCGAATTGTCATACGAAGGTTTGGAATTTGTTAACTCAAAGGATGCAGTTCTCTGCACTGTAGCTGCTACACGTTCAGCTGCTAAGAATGCTGCTGCTGAAAAATAATAGAACAGTATAGATGAAATATCTGATTGTGGGGTGGGGTAATCCGGGGGATGAATACCAAGACACCCGCCACAACATAGGATTTATGGTATTGGATGCCCTCGCTAAGGCATCCAATACTGTTTTTCAGGACAAAATGTATGGTTATATTGCCGAAATGTCTGTGAAAAACTGCAAGCTTATACTTTTAAAGCCTACTACATTCATGAATCTTAGCGGAAACGCAGTAAGATACTGGATGAACAAGGAGAATATTGACCCGGAACGTCTGCTGGTGATTACTGATGACCTTGCGTTACCTTTAGGAAAAATCAGGCTAAAAGGTCAAGGTAGCAATGGAGGTCACAACGGTTTAGGAAATATAATCCAAACCATTTCGACACAAAAATTCGCCAGACTACGTTTTGGAATTGGCAATGACTTCCCTATGGGCGCACAAATTAAGTTTGTATTGGATCCTTTTTTCCCCGAAGAAAAAAAGACTCTTGAAGAGCGAATACCTGTAGCTGTTGAAGCAGTAAAGAATTTTTGTCTTTCTGGTTTAGCAGACACCATGTGTAAATATAACAACAAGTAACACAAGTGGAGGCAAGAATTGACAAATGGCTTTGGGCTGTACGTATATTCAAAACCAGAACTATAGCTGCTGAAGCATGCAAGAAGGGACGTATCTACATTAACGGCGATAGTGTAAAACCATCAAAGATGGTTAAAGACGGCGACACAGTAGATGTAAGAAAACCTCCTATTACCTACTCTTTTAAAGTTCTGCAAGCAATACAGAACAGAGTCGGTGCGAAGCTAGTACCGGAAATGGTAGAAAACATCACGCCTCAGGCACAATATGACCTGTTGGAGATGAACAAAATAGGTAGTTTTGCCAAACGCGCAGCAGGCACCGGACGTCCTACTAAGAAAGAACGTCGTGATATGGAAGATTTCCTGCTGGAATTTGATGATACAGAGTGGTTGGACGATTAAATCCTACCACTCTCTTTTTGCACACAGTTCAATTATCTTAACCACAGTCATCATAGCCTTCTGCATACTCTGAACAGGAACCCATTCATAGCGACCATGAAAATTTAGTCCACCGGCAAACAGGTTAGGACAAGGCAATCCCTTAAATGAAAGTTGCGCTCCGTCTGTACCACCGCGGATAGGTACTTTTCTTGGTTCTACACCTATCTGTGTCATCGCTTCACAAGCAATATCCACAACGTATGGCACCGGATCTATTTTCTCCTTCATATTATAGTACTGATCTGTAACCTCTACAGTCACTGTACCAGCGCCAAATTTGTCATTCATTATATCAGCAACTTTCTTTACAAACTCCTTTCTGCGTTCAAAGCTGGATCTGTCATGATCTCTTATTATATACATCACATCAGCATGATCAACCTCTGCATTTATATTAATAAGGTGGTAGAAGCCCTGATATCCTTCTGTTGTTTCCGGTGTCTGATCATGCGGGAAAAGATTTATCAAATCGGCAACAAGAAGAGATGCATTCACCATCTTTCCCTTTGCATATCCCGGATGAACCTCTAAACCCTGAATCTTAAAGAGAGCTTTTGCTGCATTGAAGTTTTCAAACTCCATTTCACCAACTTCGCCGCCATCGACTGTATAGCCAAATTCACAACCAAAACGCTCTACATCAAAATGAGCAGCTCCCATTCCAATCTCTTCGTCAGGATTAAATGCTATACGCACTTTACCATGCTCAATTTCCGGATGTTTCTGTAAATAGTCTATTGCAGATACAATTTCAGCAATACCGGCTTTATCATCAGCACCCAGCAAAGTTGTACCATCTGTCACTATGATATCTTCACCCTTATGAGCCAGAAGTTCTGGAAAGAGAGACGGAGATAGTACTATATTTTGTTCTTCATTCAGGCATATATCGCCACCGTCATAATTCTCAACAATTCTGGGCTTTACATCTTTTCCACTCATTGATGGACTGGTATCCAGGTGGGATATGAAGCCTATTACAGGAACAGTTTTAGTAGTATTTGTCGGAAGTGTGGCGTACAGATACCCCATATCGTCAAGATAGATATCCTGCAATCCCATACCTTCCAGTTCAGACTTCAACTGACGCGCCAAGTTCTTCTGTTTTTCAGTACTTGGTACACTATTTGAATATTCGTCCGACTGTGTATCTACAGCAACATACGATAAAAATCTCTCAACAAGTTCCATATTCTATAATCAATAATTAGTTAGACATTCAAAGAAAACAACGTATAGCAAAAGCCATAGTTTTGTAAAATTATAGAAAATAATTTGTAAAAGAGTACAAAGAGAAAAATATTCTGGTTATTAAGATAAAAATAGAACAAATATGCTTACCTTTGCACTCGGGTAAGTCCTACACGGCCAGCTCCCTCCAAATCCTCCAGGGCTTGACGGCAGCAAAGGTAGGCAGGTTGTAGCGGCGCGATGTAGCAAGCTTACCCTCCCCATAAAAAGAGGCTTAGTATCTTACCAAGCCTCTTTTTCTTATACTACATTAATGAATCAAATTTATTCTCAACCTTTTTAGAATACCCCTGAGCTGTAAATGTTGCTATATGGGCACCATCCTGATTCTTTACCACCACCTCAGCTGCAGGTATTTTAGGATGGTTCTGCAGGAAACGTCCTTCCGCTATCAAAGTATCGCCCATATTACCAGAAAGGTGATAATATATTGTAGAACTGATAGCAAATGACAAATATCCACGAGAATTTACCAGAGCTGCAAACACCAGATCGGCAAGTGTAAATATTGCACCGCCCTGACATACTCCACCTGCATTACTATGTTTGTCCGTAACAACCATAGTAGCTCTTGCATAGTCTTCTGCAATCTCCTGTAACGATATACCGTTAGATGCAGCAAACTTGTCTCCGCTATTTAAAAAATCCTTTAATGTCATAATACACACTTTAGTTATTGCGAAAATAGTACAAAAAAAGAGACCTGCAAAACTGTCAGGTCTCTTTTTGTATGATGAAGAATTAATTAGAATCTCATTCCACCCATACCGCCGCCG
>JAGCKJ010000102.1 GCA_017647575.1 Bacteroidaceae bacterium
AAAGAGAAGCATCAAAATATTTGCAATGGGTGCATCATCAAACAGAGAGACAGAATTGTGCAACAAAAAACGCACTCCGTCTATTGTCAGTAAACTACGCAATACAAGTTCGGAATTGACATCAACATTGCGTAATTCCCAAAAACCACCTATCCAAGCTACCAGTATCACTGCAACAGACAGTAACAGATACAGCATAGCAGGGTGCCATATTCCCAGACTTTTTCTATTCATCAGGCTCTAATTTGTATGGATCTATAATGTGCAGTTCTATTGCTCTTACCACCAATCGGGTTACATTTACACCACGTTCTGCCGATGGGAACAGTTTGCTGATAAGCTCTGCCTGTCTCTTCTCTAATGATTTGCTGCTGAACGGCATTGTACGCAATTCGCTTATCATATCTTTTGTATAACACAACGCCAGATGGCGTAACAGTCGTTCGTCGTATTCATCTATATCGTAGGTTATAAAAGCCGAACGCTGTAACTTTTCGGTCAGCACTGACTGACGAAATCTTTCGGTTATCTTTTCCAGGATTGGCTGATTAAAGACATAATGATTACCTGACATAACGTCAAGTACCACGCTGCGGGTAAGTAATTCTCCGGTTTTCAGTATTATTCCTTCTGCACCGGCTTCAAGTACATCTACCCAGAGTTTCTCATTTAACAGTTCACCTGTAAAGACCAGCACCTTTATTGCAGAGTGTTCCTGCTTAATCTTTCTGCATATATCTACACCTATAGTTGTGGAACCACCCAGACCCAAATCCAGCAACACCATATCAGGAATTAAACCGGATTTTATCAACGCCCAGAATTCCCGCTCTGTCTGAGCTGTTCCTATCACCTCTGCTTCCGGTATGTCGTTACGGATAATGGAAAGTGTTCCTTTCAATTCCAGCGACACATCTTCTACTACTATTAATTTGAATTTATCCATAGTTGTTACTCCATTACTGCAGGCAGAGTAAACCAGATTAAGGTTCCATCCGGAACTGTCTCTGCATTTATTCTGCAGCCTATATGGTTAAACATATCATCGTGTTCTCTAATTATCTGTCGGCAAAGGACGTACGCCATATTGTCTTTGTTGTTTAACGGATGGAACAGTGTATCCAACGTCTTCTGATCTGAATTCATTGATGTAAGCATTGAAAACTTTACAAAGCCATACTCTTCCCTGGCTGTTACCGAAAGCAGTTCCGAATGTTCTGTAATTCTGTCTATAAGTAGTCTTACAAGATATTTCAGCAGTGTTTCATCGGCCATTACCAGGCGTGCAGTATTACTGAACAGAGTCTCCGTTTTTGTTATTTTCCCGGCATACTCCATTATACTATTAACCTCTATATTCTTTCTGTTTACAATATTATCGCCTGTTTGTGATATTACATTGTGACTAAGTATTGCGTAAATATCACGATAGTAAGAGACCAGTTCCTGCATCTCGTTTATATCGGCCTCTCTGTTTTCCGATGATTGCTCCTGCGAAAGCAGATGCTTTATTCTGTTAGGATAATATACTGTTTCATGTTTAAGCGTGGACAGAGAATTATCCAGTATCAGATTTCTTACATGTAGCTGATTATCTTCGTACCTGATACGTTCCGATTCTTCCTGTATCTGCTCTATATTGCGCGCTACCAATTCAAAGCGTAATATAGTACTGTGCAGAGTTGCGGCAAGGTACTGCACTATAAGCACCATCTGTTCCTGCCAGCCTGTAGTATTCTTTTTAACGCTTATACCCAGCACTCCCAATACTTCCAGTCCATTGATTGTATTGACGGTCAGCGGAAAGATATAATTGGTATCTTCATTAAACTGTTCTGTCTGCCCCGATTTCAGAACACTCTCCATCTGTTTGTCAAAGATGATATTTTCATTACCATGATTGGCGCATATTTCAACCCCATTGGTACCTTTTATAATTACAGAGAGATTCCTAATAGGCACCAGTTGGTCTATATCGTAAACAACATTATTCACAACTTTCTGAAGCACCTCTCTAACATTAAACTCCTGCTGACTCTGTACGGTTGCCGATTCCGATATTTTATCCATTACAGAGAGTACCTGCTGCATATCACTTCTATAACGAATCAGATACTTAACATGCAACAGGAATCCAAAGAGCAGAAGCACCACAAACAGCAGTACAATTAACACTAATAGTATGGAGAGTGTACTGTTGTTGCGCTGCAAACGCAAACTGTCCTGTTCTATATTATGTTCGGCATAATAGAGTTTAAACTGTTTCAGATAGAGATCATTATTGTAATCATAAAGTTCCCAATCGCCCAATGCCAATGCCGATATTGCAACCTCGTTACGAATCCACAATAGGGTTTCATAATCGGTTGCAAAGCCGTTTTCAAGCCACTCTGTTTCGTCGGCATAATTTTTACCATACAGATATATCTCTCCCAATGAATCACCTGTATTGGCTATATAGTCCATATTCAAACATGCTAAAGCCGAATCGGCATACGCAAGTGCCTCTTCATAACAGGATTCCACATTCAGCAGATAGGCCTGCTCTGCATATAGATAAGCCTTATTCAAAAGTGAATCTGTTGATGCAGAAAAAACAGCACAGCATGGCAACAGCATAAGCAGCACTGAAAGCATATGTTTCACGCCCTTTGGCAGTCTGAAAAAGAAGCGGCTACCCTTGCCCAGAGTACTTTCCACATCAAAACTACACACTTCAAACAGTTTATCGGTCTTCCTGTACTTGTCTATTATTCCCTTGCAGTTTATCAGACCAAAACCATTGTTTCTGCTGTTATTGTAGATTTTTGTTTCACGTATAGTATGTACATCTTCTTCTGTCAATCCTATACCGGTATCGGAAACAGATATTTCAACATATTCATCCTGTTGTTGTGCCGACACAGTTACCTCACCACCTGACTGAGTGAATTTGCGGGCATTTTCGGCCAGAGTATTTATCATAAACAGAGTCAATGATTTATCTGCCCTAACCACCGCATCGGTCTGTGGCACAATCAGTTTTATTCCCTTATTTCTGAAACTTGCCGAACTGCCGGATACAATATCAAACAAATCCTGCAATGCAAAACTCTCTATGCTGAGCGTCACCATTCCCTGACGCATCTGTACCCAGTTTGTCAGCAGATTATTATATCCGTTTATACGCTCTACCAGTTCCGATATGTAACGAATACGCTCATCATCTGTCGATTCACCTGAAAGACGCATAATCTCAGCTTTCATTCTGTCTATGTAAGGCAACGATTCCGCCACTACTGAGCAGTATGTTTTACGTTTCAGATTCTCACATTTATTATTATCGGCCTTTTTGGTATAGACATTATGCTGTTCTACTATCTCATTATAGTATTCCTGTTGCCATTCGTATTCGCCCAGGTTGACCAACACCGATGTTATATACGGCGCAATTATGTTCAGCAATAATTTCTGCTCCTTTTGCAGATGTTCATTATCGGCCACCATATATGCAACAATCTTGTCAGTACCTGATACTATAAGCGGCATAACATAGGCCGATGTATCTGTCCTGTTTTCAGAGATTACAGAGAGTCCCTTTGTTCCTATCAGCTCTTCGGCCTGAGGAATTATTTCACTATTAAGACTCTCTATGATGTCTTTGTTGGCAGATGATATATTCAGTATTTCTGTACAGAGATTGTATATCTTAATAAGTCTCTCTGCATACTCCTTATTCTTTAATTTAAATTTGGCGCTGATTCTTCTATAAACATAAATTATTGTCAGGAACAGAGCTATAAGTATTGATATAACTAACAACAACTGGCTATTTGAACGTTTCAGCAGTTCATTTCTTGCTTCAAAACGACGATCCAGACGGATTGTTTTCTGCAATTCTATATATACGTTGCGATTATAATCGGAGGCTACCTTATCGGCCAGACCTGAATATGCCAGACTTATCTGTTCACGTATGGAGGACATACTTTCCGGCACTGTTGCATACGGTGTTTCATCTATCCAGGCCTCTTCCACGTTCAGATAATCGTCTCTGTACAGTTCCAACTGCAATGAATCATTTTTTGTTTCGGGATAGTTTGCTGTACGCACATCATTGAAAAGAGATAATGACTGTTCCAGATTTTTCAAAGCATCCTCATATTTATCCTGACGTATATAGGCTGATGCCAATATTCTGTGGCACTCTATCATATCGTAAATACATCCATTGGCAGCAAATATCTGCATTGCCTTTGACAATAGCTGAACAGGCAGCAGTTCTATCTGTATCTGAGAACTGTTTACACTCTCCAGTATATCGCCTGCATCTATCAAGGCATTCAGCTCTTCGGCATCGGCTTCAATAAGCAGCGCAGCGGTAGCGCGTAATGACATAGCCTGCAGACGCTGATTTCCAATTCTTTCAGCATAACGCAAACAGTCATTTAAACTTCTGGCACGTTCTACCAACTGTTCTGCAGGATTTGCCGTCCTGTCCACACCTATTCCCACTCCCTTTAGATAGAGAGACATAAGAAAAGCAGGCACATCGTATCTTAATTCAGGATCGGCCATCAGTTTTTCATATTCCCTGTCAGATTGGTTAATCTGCTCCAATTCAAAAAAATAGAGGGCCGACACAGAACTGAAATCGCGTAATATTGTTTGAAATGCTTCAAAATCCTCTTCATCCATTTTATCGGATTCATCCTGTATGGATTGCATTCGTTTTAATGCGCTGTTTCTATACTGATAAAATGAGAGATTATCTGATGTACGCTGATAGACCTTCATCAACCCCACTTCTGCTTCCAGCACGTCCAGCTGATTTCTGCTGTTCTCCAGAACATCCAGATACTGTTCCGCAGCATGACGATAATGCATTCGGCTGAATTCCACCCTGGCCTTTATGTTTCTTGCCCTGGAATACTGATTTGATACAGGACGGGTTAAACCGCACACCATATCAGCATAGTATTCTGCCGAATCTATGTTTACCGATATATATGCCGATGCCTGTTGCAAAAGATAATCCGCCCGGAGGGTCATATTTTTTGCTATAGTCTTAACCGGTATAGCAACTGACAGCATCAATACTATCAGCCTGCCAATTACAGCTATTTTGATATTTTTTTTAGCGTACAACATACAAATAGCAAATATAATCAATAATTTTTGGTACTTTCGCCATATATGGACGAAATAAAGATAATTGCCAGAATCAGAAGCGCTTTTCCAACCAAGTTCGGGATTCCAAGACAGAGCGGATTAGCAAAATCATTATTGGCCGACATAGTGTTTGAACCAGAGTACAGAGATCCGGAAGCACTGCGCGGTCTGGAAGATACAAGCCACATTTGGTTACTCTGGGAGTTTTCTCAGGCTAAATGCGACAGGTTTATGCCAACAGTTCGTCCGCCAAGATTGGGAGGCAACAAACGTCTGGGTGTTTTTGCCACACGTTCACCATTCCGCCCCAATCCTATCGGGTTATCGTGCGTAGAGATAGTCAGGATAGAACTTGATACACCAGAAGGTCCTGTCATAACAGTCAGCGGAGCCGATCTTATGAATGACACCCCTATCTTCGACATCAAGCCATACATTCCATACGCCGATTCCTACCCTGATGCAAAATGCGGCTTGATTGAACAGAATGAAATGAAAAAGCTGGATGTAATTATTCCGGAGAATATAGCAAACCGCTTTCCATCTGACAAAATCAAAGCCCTGACAGAAATCTTATCGGAAGATCCCCGTCCAAGATACCAAAACGATCCTGACAGACGATACGGCTTTGGATTTGCAGGTTATGAAATTGGATTTACAGTTTGCGACAGCACCCTGCAGGTAACTGACATCACAAAGAGTAGATAAGGTATCATTCAACCGGTTTTGCCGGCATCTTTTCCACCATTTCGCCCGTAATATACAGATAGGCTGTATTTACCTTTGCGTTTGTTTTAAGGGTAATAACCTTTCTGAATACACCCGGTCTGCGTGTAGTGCCATCGTAAGTTACCCTGATGGTATCCTGTGCTCCCGGAGCTATCAACACCTTTGGGTACTCAGGTTCTGTACATCCACATGATGCTGTTGCACTTAAGATTACCAGATCCTTGGCGCCTGTATTTTTAAATACAAATTCACACTTCTGCAAACCGTTCTCTATATCGAATATACCAAAATTGTGAGTAGTCTTTTCGAATGTGATTTCCGGTTCCTTTGAATTAGAACTGCCCTGTGCATACACACTGTATGATGCTGTCATTAAGAGGGCAATGGCTGATAGAATTATTCTTTTCATCTCTTTAATTTATTATTTCATCGGCTAAAGTAGATAAAAAAAATGGTTTATACCTATAAAAATGGATATTCTTTGATTATTTCACAAACTTGTACTATTTTTATCACAATTATTAACTATTAGTGTTATGTTTAACAGCGAAGACCTTAAATTACTGGAAAGAAAGGGAATAACTCCCGAACAAGTTGAAAAACAGCTGCAATCATTCAAAGATGGTTTTCCATTCCTGGAACTTGACGCAGCTGCATCTGTTGGCAATGGTGTCTTGCTACCAACAGAGGATGAGATTAGCGAATATATCAGGATTTGGGAAAACTACTGCAACAGCGGACATACTATAACCAAGTTTGTACCTGCATCGGGTGCAGCCAGCCGTATGTTTAAAGATCTGTTTGGTTTCCTTGACGCAGACTACAGTACTCCTGCTTCTGATTTTGAGAAGAAATTCTTTGAAAGCATTGAAAACTTTGCTTTCTACAATGACCTTAATGCAGCCTGCCTGAAAAATGAAGGCAAAGATATTGCCGCATTGATAGCAGACGGAAACTACAAAGCTGTTGTTGCCAACCTGCTTCAGAAAGAGGGACTGAACTATGGTGCAAAACCTAAAGGCGTGCTCAAATTCCACAAATATGATAATGGAAATGCACGTACCCCATTGGAAGAACACATGGCAGAGGGTGCTTTATATGCCAGCAGTTCAGACAGCATTGTCAATATACACTTCACTGTATCGCCGGAACACAGAGAACTGTTTACAACACTGGCAGATGGAAGTAAAGAGATGTTTTCACAACTATATGGCGTAAAATACAACATCTCATTCTCTGAACAGAAAGCAAGTACAGATACTATTGCTGCCGACAAAGACAACAATCCTTTCCGCGAAAGCGATGGTTCACTGTTATTCCGTCCGGGCGGTCACGGTGCATTAATTGAAAACTTAAACGACCTGACTTCCGATATAGTATTCATCAAGAATATTGACAACGTTGTTCCTGATCACATTAAAGGTGACACTGTTATCTACAAAAAGGTACTGGCTGGTATTCTGGTATCTGTTGAAGAGAAAATATTCAACTATCTGAACATATTGGATTCTAAAAACTATGACAGAGAGCTGTTGAACGGAATTGCTGCATTCCTGCAGGATAAGATCTGTTGCAGAATAAACGGCCTGAACTCTATGAGCGATGAAGAGCTTGCCAAGACACTTTACGGCAAACTAAACCGTCCTGTTCGTGTATGCGGTATGGTAAAAAATGTAGGCGAACCTGGTGGTGGCCCATTCCTTGCATATAACAGCGATGGATCCATCTCTCTGCAGATTCTGGAAAGTTCACAGATAGATATGAACGATTCCGCTAAACAGGAGATGTTCACAAAAGGTACTCACTTTAATCCGGTTGATCTGGTTTGTGGATTACGCGGATACAAAGGCGACAAATTCAACCTGCCTGATTTTGTAGATCAATCTACAGGGTTTATATCAAGCAAATCAAAGAGTGGACGTGAATTGAAGGCATTGGAGCTTCCGGGTCTTTGGAATGGTGCAATGAGCAACTGGAATACCCTGTTTGTTGAAGTTCCATTATCAACCTTTAATCCGGTCAAGACTGTTAATGACCTGTTAAGAGAGCAACATCAGCCATCATAATTTGGTTGACGTTACAAAATAATGATTACCTTTGCATCAACCTGCAAAGGTAATCTTATTTATTGCGGTAATAGCTCAGTTGGTAGAGCATTGGCTTCCCAAGCCGAGGGTCGCGAGTTCGAGTCTCGTTTACCGCTCAAATCTTTAACGCCATACCGGCGTTGTTTTTTTCACTTAGTTTATATACCAATATCGAACTCGCGACCCATCAATAAATAAGGTTTACGCGAAACACTCGCGCGAATGCGCGAGTTCGAGCCCCGCTTACCGCTCAATGAGTTTCCATCTTACGCGCCAAACGCCATCATTGAAGCTATGAGTGAGAATCTTAAAGGCGCCAATTTCTGACGTATTCTCTACGTGCGCACCAATACATGCACATGCATCATAATCCCCCACCCTTACTATACGCAAAGTCTCCGACACATCATCGGGCAATTTACTCATATCCACTATTTCAGCCGCCTGCTGATGCGTTACATATTCTATAGTAACATCCAGATTCTGTGAAATAACTTCATTCACTTTTGCCTCCAGTGCGGCTATCTGCGCCTCTGTTGGCTCCGTTTCAAGAATGTAATCACACTTTGATTTTTTACGTTCAATATGCGCATTCCTTGAACGTGGACATCCGAACATTTTAACCATTGTCGCATTTAAAATATGCTCTGCAGTATGCATTGGAGGATATTCAGCCTTATTATGTTCATTCAGTTGCGGAGTTTCATTCATAACCAGTATATAAAAATCATTTTAAAAACAGACCTCAACAGATTAACTCCATTGAGGTCTATATCATTTATATCTTTACTTTCTATCAGATAATTTCAAGAGTTACAACGCTCAATGCAGGCATTTTTACAGTTACTGCACCGGTCTTCTTGTCAATCTTAAAGTCTGTAAACTCAACCAGCTGAACATTATCAGGATTTTCGAATGTATTGTGATCATCCTTATTCTCTGATGTCAGGATTGTAGCCTTAATGCTCTTAGCCTTCATACCCTTCAGATCAATAACAACAGTCTCTTCTTCGTCAATCTTTACGTTTGACATTGAGATATGAAGTTTACCATCGTTATCCTTTGAAGCTGTAGCACTCATCAATGGCAATGGTCTGTTTGCACCCTCTGATGGATTTGCTTCATAACGTTCGTTACGAACCAGCTTAACATCTATACCCTCC
>JAGCKJ010000103.1 GCA_017647575.1 Bacteroidaceae bacterium
GTACACATACAATTCAAACAACAAACAGATATCAGAAATCTTTTACGACCATAGCGAAGAGTCAGATTATGCTTACTACAAAACAGACAATTTTGCCAATATGACAGACGATGGCTATCTGGAAGGATGGTCTGAATATGAAGCTACTGCTAAAAATGGTCCTTGGATACTTGTTTATGAAAGTTTCGACCTGTATAGCGGCAATGTTTATGAAGAATATGATGTTCGTCTCTATGCATCATGGTGGCGTGAATACAACCGCGAAGAAGATTATTGGTACGGAAATAAACATGTATATCAAGACTATTACGAAATAACTTATGAAATAGACCCATCTACCGGCGAATTTATAGTTCCTGAAAATACCTCAAACGGCACTGTTGCAACCCGTTCAGGCTTTGCCATGTATCCGGGAGACAACTATATTAGTTTTGTGGAAGATAACTGGCAGTACGAAGGATATATAAAGTGTGATTATATTTTCAATGAAGAAGATAGTACTGAAGTGCTGAAAGTTATGGGTGGTCACTTAAGCATACATTGGATAGGATCAAGTAATGGTAAGTACGAATATGATCATCCTTCAAACAACTACAATTTCCCTGTAGGACCTATCTATTTTGGTATAGAATATGCAAATGTTGATATTGTTGACATGGGCTTTATTGAATTATATTGGGACGAAGAAATGGAACAGTGGATAAACCACTTTAACAATTTAACCACTAAAACAAGCCATAGCAAAGACAGTCAGGGTAATATTAACGAAATAAGCCGCACATACCGTTTCAACAATGAAACAGAACGTATGGAGGTGGTATCTGAAACCATCACAAAGTATGTATTTGATGAATATAAGAGACTTGCTTACATTACAGATAACAGTTCTACCACATTCTTCAATTATCTGAGCAAAGATTCAAACTATCTGCTTGAATCATACACTGTAGATGGTGCAGGTAATAAATATAATGTGTGCAAATACTACTATTCAAACGGAGAGTATTCATTCCCTTATACAGAAGTTAAGGATATAGATGCTGACACAGAATGGAGTATTGACGGACTTACCATTACTGCAAATGGCACTATAACACTGTACAATCTGAATGGTGTGAAGGTAGCCACAGAGAATGATATTCTTCAGGCACCGGCAGCCGGTATATACATTATGGATATTAACGGTAAGAGAACAAAAATTAACATCAGATAAAATGTTTCACAGACTGCATCATCGTTCTGGTGATGCAGTTTTTTTGAATGCGTAAAAGTATGAAAAGAGGATTATTTACTATAGCAGCACTGATTACTGCAGCAGGAGCATTTGCCTGCACAAACCTGATAGTAACAGCCGGAGCATCGGCCGATGGTAGCGTAATGGTATCTTATGCTGCCGATTCACACCAGTTATATGGTGCATTATACCACACAGAAGCGGGCAAATTCAAACCCGGCACTATGCTGAAGGTCTATGAATGGGACACCAGCAAATATCTGGGCGATATAGCACAGGTATCGGAAACCTACTCTACCATAGGTAATATGAATGAACATCAGCTTATAATAGGCGAAACCACCTTTGGCGGACGTTCAGATCTGGGCGAACCTAATGGCATAATGGACTATGGTTCACTTATCTACATTGCACTACAAAGAGCCAAGACTGCCCGCCAGGCAATAGAGGTGATAGCAGATTTGGCAAATACCTACGGATATGCTTCAAGTGGCGAAAGTTTCAGTATTGCCGATAAGAACGAAGCCTGGATAATGGAACTGATAGGTAAAGGTGCCGATGAAAAAGGTATAGTTTGGGTGGCACGCCGTATTCCCGATGGTTATATAAGCGCACACGCAAATCAGGCACGCATAACCACATTCCCACTTGACGATAGTGAGAACTGTCTCTATTCTCCCGATGTTATTGATTTTGCACGTAGCAAAGGTTATTTCAGCGGCAAGGATGAAGATTTCAGTTTCTGCGATGCATACGCCCCACTCGATTTTGGTGCACTGCGTGGATGTGAAGCTCGCGTTTGGTCTTTCTTTAACCGTTTCGCCACAGGTATGGACAAGTATCTGGATTTTGCACTTGGCCACAACCCTGCAAACAAAATGCCACTATGGGTTAAGCCTGACAGAAAACTTACCCAGAAGGATGTTTTCGACATGATGCGCGACCATTATGAAGGTACTCCTATGGACATGACTACCGATATAGGTGCAGGTGGCAGCCATCTGCCATACCGCTGGAGACCAATGGATTTCACTGTAGATGGAATAGAGTATTCACAGGAACGCGCCATTGCAACACAGCAAACCGGCTTCTGGTTTGTGGCTCAGGCACGCAAAAATCTGCCCGACCACATAGGTGGAGTGATTTGGTTTGGTACAGACGATGCGGCAACATCACCTCTTACCCCTATTTACTGCGGTACAACAGATGTTCCGGAGTCTCTTGCAGAAGGTACAGCCGATATGCTTACATACAGCGACAAATCTATGTTCTGGGTAACCAACCGCATAGCACAGTTTGCATATCTGCGTTACGACCATATAGGAAAAGAGGTTCGTACTGTTATTGATGAATGGGAAAACAGCATGATAGACGAACTTAAAAAGCAGGATAAGGTCTTGGCCGAAATGAGTCCTAAAAAGATGACAAAAAAGGCTACTGAATGGTCTGTAGAGAATGCTCAGGCACTATGGAAAAAGTGGAGCGAACTGGATGACTATCTAATGGTGAAATACATTGATGGTAATGTTAA
>JAGCKJ010000104.1 GCA_017647575.1 Bacteroidaceae bacterium
AAATATTCAAGCAAGCTTGATATTTCTCGCTTACTTATCCGTATATTTGTCATCAAAGAAACTAACCATTGTTTATATATGAGAAAAGTATTATTATCAATACTGCTGTTGCTCATTGCTATGCCGGCAGTTGTTAGGGCGAACAAGGCCCAAGTAGATGTAAATGGAACTACTACACAAGTAACATTCTTTACCGATGAAATTGTAAGAGTAGTTAAGTATCCAACAGAAAAAGGTATTCCTACAGCAGAGAGTTGGGTGGTGACGCTAAAACCTGACACTAATCTGAACATCAAGAATCAGGAGAGTTCATCAAAAATCACTCTAAGCAGTTCCAAACTGACAGTTGTTATAGACAAGAAAACCGGTTTGGTACAGTTCCTGAGCAAAGGCAAGAATATGCTTAAGGAGAAGTCTTATGGATTCCAGGAACGTACCGAAGGTCCTGACAAAGGCAGTTACCGTACCACTATTGTCTATACATTGGACAAAGAGGAACCTATATACGGACTGGGTGCTATACAGGATGGTAAGCTGAACCGCAGAAATTCTGAACACAAAATGATGGAACAGAATAACACACAGGACTACCAGTATGTAATTCAATCTATCAAAGGTTGGGGATTATTCTGGGACAACTATTCACGCGCTGATTTCATTGACAATGCAGAAGGTATGAAATTCTCTGCCGAAGTTGGTGATGCTATTGACTACTACTTTATGTTGGGCGCTACAGGCGATGGAGTGAATGCACAGATGCGTACTCTTAGTGGTGATGTTCCTATGTTCCCACTTTGGACCTTTGGCTATTGGCAGTGCAAAGAGAGATACAAAACACCGGAAGAACTACTGGAAGTGGTACGCTGGCATCGTCAGAATAAAGTTCCATTGGATGGTATAATTCAGGACTGGCAGTACTGGGGCAACAACTACTTGTGGAATGCTATGGACTTTTTGTCAGAAGCATACGTTAATGGTCCACAGATGGTAGAAGAGGTGCATCGTAATAATGCGCACTTAATGATAAGCATCTGGGCAAGTTTTGGTCCACAGACACACGCCTTCTCACAATTAGAAGAGAAAGGTCTGCTTTATGATTTCCAGACATGGCCACAAAGCGGTCTTTCTCATATCTGGCCTCCACGAATGGACTATCCAAGCGGTGTACGCGTATATGATGCTCTCAGCCCTGTTGCCCGCGAAATCTATTGGCAGAACCTGAAGACTCTTGTAGATTACGATATTGATGCCTGGTGGATGGATTCAACAGATCCTGATTTCTTCAATGCACAGGATAGCCATTACGATCACTCTGCAGGCGATGGTACATGGAGAAGATATCGCAATGTATTCCCATTGGCTTCTGTAAGTGGCATTTACAACAATCTGCGTAAAGATTCAGAAGAGAAACGTGTATTCATTATGACTCGTTCTGCATTTGCAGGTCAGCAGCGTTACGGTTCCGGTCTATGGAGTGGTGATGTAAATTCATCATGGGATATGCTTCGTAAACAATTGCCTCTAACTCTTAACTATACAATGACAGGCTGTCCTAACGTAAACACCGACATAGGTGGTTTCTTCTGTAGTTCTTACAACACTCGTGGTGGAGGTTCTGCACCTCAGAACAAACAGTATCAGGAACTCTATGTACGCTGGATGCAGTTTGGTCTTTTCTGTCCGGTATTCCGTAGCCATGGCGCAGATGCTCCAAGAGAGATATATCGTTTTGGAAGTAAAGGCGATGCAGCATTCGATGCTATAGAAAAGAGCATCAGATTACGTTATCAACTACTTCCATACATTTATAGTACAGCATGGCAAGTAACTGATAATGATGATAGCTATATGCGCGCTCTTGTTTACGATTTTGCTGCAGACAAACGCGTTTGGGATATGACAGATGAATTTATGTTTGGCCGCAGCATCTTAGCCACTCCGATAGTAACAGCCCAATATACCGAAGAACGAGTTGTAAGAGGCGATGCTATGAGCGGATGGAACAGAAACAATCCGGTTGCAGCAGAAGGTACTACCAATATTGATTTTGACCAGCCAATGAGTGCTGTGAAATATCTTCCAAAGGGTGCCGATTGGTACGATTTCTGGACAGAAAAGAAGTACCGTGGCGGACAGGATGTTACTATAGAGACATCGTTCGATAAAGGTCCTATGTTTGTACGTGCCGGTAGTATTATTCCACTTGCACCTGTAATGCAATATGCAGAAGAGAGCAAATGGGATAATCTGGATATTGTAATCTATCCGGGTGCTAATGCCACTTTCACTCTTTACGAAGACGAAGGCGATAACTACAACTACGAAAAGGGAGCATATAGTACTATTGAATTCAAGTGGAACGACAGCAAACAGAAACTAACAATTGGCGCTGTTCAGGGTTAATTCCGGGGTATGCTTAAAAACCGCACTTTAAACGTGCTCATAGTTGGCAAGGAAGGCGTCAGAACAGTTGAATACAATGGTAATCAAATAATTCTTTAATTGCTTTACAAATAATCTGTACTGCCGTCACAAATCACTGTGGCGGCAGTTTCCTTTTATTTCAGGAGTTTGGTGGCAAGGCGGTAGCCTTCTTATAAGTTCCACAAAGTAAAGTCAAATTCATCGATTAAGCTCAACTACTTACCAACTATATATAAAATTCCCCGGAACTGTTTGAATGCAGGCTCCGGGGAATTATGTTTATCAGATTTGTACCTGAGTAGATAAGCGAATATCTGCCGATGATGAACCAAGCAACAATTCAATTTTGCCATGTTCAAGCATCCAGTTGTAATCCTCTTCACTCCAGTACTTAAGCTGTTCAACAGGAATTGAAAGATTAACTTCAACACTTTCACCAGCCTTTACAGTAACTCTGTCAAATGCTTTCAGTTCTTTATAAGGCCATTCCACAGTAGCATCCAAACGATGAACATATAGCTGTACAACTTCATCAGCATCAACACTACCGGTATTCTTAAGAATGAATGACACCTGAATATCCTCCTTTTCTGAATACTTCTCCTTGGTAGCCTTCAGATCTGAATATTCAAATGTAGTGTAGCTTAAACCATGACCAAACGGGTACATAGGCTTAACATTCTTTGTATCGAACCAACGATAACCAACAAGCAGATCTTCAGCATAAAGTGCAGTAGTTCTGTTGGAAGAACCATTCATAAGTTCGTCCTGTGATTTTTCGCCAACAAGAGCTACAAAAATATCTTCAGCTATAGGAGCATCGGTCTGAGGATAGCTGCCTGTTGCGTATGCAGGTGAATCTTCAAGCTTAACCGGATAGGTAAACGGAAGCTTACCTGATGGAACAACATTACCAACAAGAACATCAGCAAGTGCATTACCACCCTGTGAACCATTAAACCATGATACAAGTATTGTTGGAGAACATGGTTCTACAACATTCAGATCTACGGGAGCAGCAGCAACAAGAATAGTTACCAGATTTGGATTTACCTGGCTAAGAGCTTTAACCAGTTCGTCCTGATTGCCTTTTAACATAATATCTGCGCGATCACTGCCTTCGGTCTCTATTTCACGGTTGTTACCACCTATAAAGAGTACCAGATCAGCATCTTTTGCCACTTTCAGAGCCTCTTCTCTTAATGCTGCGCTATTGTCAGTCTGTGCCTGTGCTCTCTGCATTCCCCAGCGTGGACGTGTAGGTATTTCATATCCCTGTGCATAGACAATTTCTGCCTTGTTGCCAATGATATTCTGAATACCCTCCATTGGAGTGTACTCTTTGTGTGCCTTTGCGCCAGCTCCTACTCCACCGCTTGCCATCTTACGGTTGGCATTATCGCCAATAACTGCAATCTTCTTTACCTTATTGAAGTTTATAGGAAGCAGATTTGTTTCATTCTTCAGAAGGACGATAGATTTTGCAGCAACGTCGTATGCTATCTGTGCCTGTTCCGGTTTAGCTGTCAGTTCTACGTTAGCTTTCTCTGCTGGAATTGGTTCGATAGCAAAACGAACGCGAAGAATCTCCTTAACACGCTGATTGATTATATCCTCCGATACTGCACCTGCCTTTACGGAATCAAGCAGAGCCTGACCTAAGTACTGCTGGTTAGGCATCTCTACATTCAATCCGTTCTTTATGGATGCAACTGTGCTGTGAGTGCCACCCCAGTCAGAAATAACCATACCCTTGAATCCCCAGTCTCTGCGGAGTACCTGATTCTGCAAGAAGTCGTTTTCTGCACACCAGTATCCGTTAACTTTATTGTATGCAGCCATAACACCGTATGCATCGGCCTCTACTACAGCCGCTTCAAAAGGTGGAAGATATATTTCACGCATTGCACGCGGACTGGCTATTACGTTTACAGTTCCACGATTATTCTCCTGGTTGTTAAGAGCATAGTGTTTCAGACAAACTGCCACGCCATTGTCCTGAACGCCCTGTGTATAGCCAACTGACAGACGTGCACTAAGGAATGGGTCTTCACTGAAATATTCATAAGTTCTGCCACCTGTAGGTATTCTCTGTATGTTAATAGCAGGTCCAAGCAGCATATCCTTACCACGCAGACGTGCCTCTACTGCCAGTCCCTTACCGTACTGATAAGCAAGTTCCGGACTCCATGTTGCTGCCAATGCAGAACCGGTTGGGAAGAATGTTGATGAATCGGTTGAAAGATGTAAGGAGTTCCATGAATGTGGCTCCATCTCTTCGCGAATGGCAAACGGACCATCGGCATAAATCATATCGGCAATACCCAGACGTGGTACACCTTCTGATGTAAACATGTGTTTACCGTGCAACATTGCTACCTTCTCTTCAAGGGTCATCTGAGCAATTATCTCATCGGCCTGAGAATCATATTGCGATAGTTTTGAAATGTGATTGTCTCTTGGCAACATTCCATCCTGTTTGCAGGACGATAGCGATAATGCCAGAAGCGACATTGTGAATAAAGCAATCTTTTTCATTGTTACTGATTGTTTTTGGTTAGTATTTAATGTTATTGTTTGCCATAATTGGTAAAATTACTCCATTCAGTCTGTAAAAAGTATGGTGTAATTACACTCTTGTACTGAGGTAACGGTACATACATACTTATTCCACAATAGCTCTTAATAGTCAGCATGTTAAGAAACATTGGAGTTGATATTCTGTATGGAACTGCTTTGTTGAATTGAGAAGCAAACTCCATCATCAGCGGATCTTCAGCTGGTAGTTGTTTCATCAAAAAGTCCATCATATCAAACGACACAACTCTTGTATATCGATCTAATCTTTGTACTTTCTCTACATTGGGTTCAGACATAATTTCTGAATGTGTGGTTACTATTTTCCTGAAACAGTTTGCCAGACTATCTATCTGATGGTTGTCAACAAGCGCTATTCCTGCAGTTCTGTCCACCCCGCTCAGCATATTGTAGTCATCGTAAAAGTGCTGACACACAATGCTGTATTCACCATTACACAGTGGTTTTATAATCTTGTCGTATGGAAATCCATTTGCCATAATTTCGTATGCTGATCCTATAAAGTAATCAGATTTGTTACGCAAGGCATATATAACTTCAATGTTAGCCATGGAACAGGCATCGAACAGAATATAGTCAAAACGGTTGTCGGGCAGTTCATCTGCCATATCGGACAATTCCATCCATGTACCACCCTCTCTCTGTTCATATCCAAATGCTTTGGTCAGGATAGGTCTGGCTGGTTCTCTTAACCTGTCTGATATAGGCGATATTGTTCTTTCTGCCACTCTGTCGGCCCCATCTCTTTGCTGAGCTCCGAATATATTGCTTGATATGTAGCTTAATGTATTCTGGTGTAACCATCCGCTGCCGTGTGACCACATAATCAGTCCGTATGATGGCGATGGATGGTCTGTTATAATCTGATCTATAATTCTGCTGAATACCCGGCTGTCTGTAGAATTCATCTCCTGATAGACTGTTATAGTATCTATCTGGTTGTTATATATGTTTAGCAGGCATGGTTTCTGATTTAGTTTATCTACATACAGAATCAGATTATTGTTTTTTGATATATCATGATTCATGGCTGCACGCATCTTGCCGATATTGTCATCCACATATTCTGTCAGATTGTTATCGGCAGCCATATAGATAATTATGGTATGGTCTATGTTTCTTTTACCGTCAATGGGTTCTATCTCTGCACACCCATTGAACAGTGTCAGTAAAAGCAGCAGATATAATGTTTTTGATATGTTTTTTGTAATTCGTTGCATATTTATTTGTCTATATCGAGCAATCTGAATGAACTGCTGAATGTCATCTTAATGTTGTTGCTTAGATCAATTTCATAGAGTCTGTCATCATGTTCTATCATTTTAATGTAAGCATCAGGATATGTAGCTTTAACGTATGAAAGAATCTTTTCAGGGATAAGTGCATCAGGTACAGCGCTGTTTTTTCTCTTTACTTCCGTCCAGTTTCCTGCTCTGTTAAACTGTAGTTTTGTGCCATCTGCAAGTTCTGCTTCATACTGTGTAAGTGCAGCACGTTGTTCTATCTGAGCTTTTGCTATTTTGTTTCCCTTAAAATATTCTGCTATAAAGGTTTGAACCTTAGCAGGCAACTGTTCTGCAGAAATCGGTCTCTCTTCTGCAAACACTGGGATAGCAATCAATGCTGTCATTATCAAAATAAAAAGCTTTTTCATAACTTTCAATATTAATAGGTTAACAATGATCCTCCACCCTTAAGCGGATATGATTTGCCCTGTAACGGCGCATTAGCTTCATTGGAAGCATCATAATAGATATTGTTGCCTTTGCTGTTTATCATCTTTATACCTTTTTCAATCGGTATATCAAATTCTATCGATTCCAGATATGAATCTGATGTTACGGTCCAGCTACTGCCCTTCTTCATCACTACAGATGCTACTCCATTTTTACCACTATTTATTGCACCTTTATAAGACACTTTGTCGTTCATCTCAAAACTGACAGAACTGATTGCATCAACATTTATATCGCCCTCCAGTTTCTGGTCTGTTGCCTTTAGAGTAAGATGTCCGCCATTATTTCCGGATTCACCCCAATCTCCAGCCTCTATTTGTGCCAAAGGTGCATTCTTTGCAAAGCCAAACTTTACCTTTTCCAGATTAACTTCAGCAGATGAATTTGTAACATAAAACATAGGTCCTTCTGCAATAACTATTGTGGAATTCTTTATATCCAGCAAACCGGTTTCGCTATTTTGAGTATCCTTACCGTTATTGTAAAGCTGAAATCCATAATATTTGTATCCGTAATACAACACTTCATCCATATAAAGTTTACCGGCACCATTCACAGTAGCTATATGTGAGTTGAATGTAAGAATTCTTCCTCCGCTTATATTTATGTTTCCTGATGAGTAAGCTATTGGAGAATCTGTACCTCGTAGTTCACCGGTTGCATTGGTTACGTTTATAGTGCCTCCTCTCTGAGCAAGAAATGCCGGGCAACTTAGTGATGATGTACTTACCCTAGCATCTGTAATTGTAGCTTTGGCACCATCATATACATTAAGACAAGCTGCATTGTCTCTCGATGTGGTAATATTGGGCTCATCAGCAACAACTACACTACCGTTTCCTACAGCAGCTATAGCATCAGCAGATGCTACATGCGACACAACATTACAATTGTACATTGATAACTGACTTCCTGAAAATGCCAGAGCAACAGCATTTACACCATTGCGTTTGCTGCCATTATTTATTGTAGATGCTCCTGCTGTTTTGTTTAGACGCATTGATGAAAGAGATAGTTTTGTTCCGTTAGTAGCACATACTACACTTTCATCTGTTCCAAAAGATTCCAGTGTAACCTGTGCTCTGTATATCTCCTTGTCAGTATTTCCATCTACCAAATATACTGCTCTTGGTTCTGTCTGTTGTGCGAATAGAGCTACCGAACAAAACGTAACTATCTGAAAAAGTAATAATTTTCTCATTTTAAAAATATATTTCTGTAAAGATAACTATTTTTCGTAACTTCGCACACTGTTAGAATTAAATTTAATCAAACAATATGAAAAGAAACTTTATTTTGCTGGCAGCGCTGGCAGTAATTACGTCATGTAAAATGGAAAATCCACTATTGACAGAATCACCGCTACCATACGGTGCTCCTCAATTTGACAAGATTGAGAACGAACATTATTTGCCTGCATTCAAGCAGGGTATTAAGGAGGGTAAGGACGAGATTGATGCTATTGTAAACAATCCTGAGGCTCCTACTTTTGAGAATACAATTGTTGCTCTGGAGCAGAGCGGTGAAACTCTGGGCCGTGTTGGTGGTATCTTCTACAACATTATGGAAGCTAACACAAATGACGAACTTCAGGAGATAGCTGAAGAGATTTCTCCTTTAACCACTGAATTCTCAATGTACGTTAGTCTGAATGAGGGTCTTTTCCAGCGCGTTAAGGCTGTTTATGACCAGCGTGAATCACTGAATTTAACTCCGGAACAGCAGATTCTTCTAAAGGATACTTACGATAGCTTTGCACGCAGTGGTGCAAACTTATCGGCAGAAGATAAAGAGACTTACAGCAAATATGTTGAAGAACGTTCACTTCTCTCTTTGCAGTTCAGCAAGAAT
>JAGCKJ010000105.1 GCA_017647575.1 Bacteroidaceae bacterium
AGATATAATAGAGGGCATTGGTAAAATTGTTCCAGTAACCGACTGCATAGTAAAGGCCTACTACAGCAAAGACCGGTTTCGACAGAGGCAGTACGATCTTTAGCAAATAATGGGCCGCGTTTGCCCCATCCAAAGTGGCAGCTTCCTTCAATTCTGTCGGAATACTATTCATGAAGTAGGCGCGGATAATCAAGCAGTTATAGACGGACACCATGCCGGGAATAATCATTGCCCATCTGGTATCGAGAATATGAAGATTTTTCAGCAGCAGGTAGGTGGGGATGAGGCCGCCGCTGAAGTACATGGTAAACATGAAGAATGCCATGAGAAATTTTCTGGGTGCGAAAGACTTCTCAGACATAGGATAGGCCAGACAAATACTCATAATCATACTGGCGGCTGTACCGGCGACAGTATAAAAAATGCTGTTGCCATAGCCGGTCCAGATTTCCTTATACTCAAGAATCTTCTTGAATCCGTCAAAGGTAATGCCTTTCGGAAGCAGCAAAACCTGACCTGTGTTTACCAGGTTGGGATCGCTGAAAGAGGCAATCACCACAAACCAAAGAGGCCAGAGAAATATGATAAGCACAGCTATCATGATCAATAAATTGACCACATCAAACACTCTGTCTGAAAGAGACTGTTTCATGCTCTACCCCCTTACCAAAGGCTCTCCTTCAGCACTTTTTTACTGAAGGTATTTGCAGCGACCAGCAATGTAACATTGATAACATTGTTGAAGAGGCCCACTGCCGTGGAGAAACTGTAGTCTGCTTTAATGAGACCCAGTTCATATACATAGGTAGAAATAATCTGAGAGAAACGAATGTTCAGGTCGTTCTGCAACAGATATGCCTTTTCAAAGCCCAGGTTCATCACAGAACCCATTTTTAAAATCAGCAACATTACTATGGTGGGAACGATGGTGGGAAGATCAATTCGCAGCATGCGCTGGAATTTGCTGGCACCATCCACAATAGCGGCCTCGTGCATTTCTTGATCCACACTGGATAAAGCGGCCATGTAAATAATGGCGCTCCAACCCACTTCCTGCCATGCGGCGCTCCAAACATAGATATGTTTAAATAATTCCGGTTTTCCCAGCAGGTTGGCAGGTTCTACCCCGAAGAAACCCAAAATAATATTAAAGAAACCTTCTTTCGCACAGAACAGCGTAAGCAGGCTGCAGATAACGACAATTGAAAGAAAATGAGGTGCGTAAGAGATTATCTGGATAAATTTCTTCAGTGGCTTAATTTCCAGATAATGTAGCAGTAATGCAAATATAATCGGGAGAGTGAAGGTTACAGCACTGTTGTAAAGGCTGATACCCAGCGTATTTCCCAGCAGGTTTTTAAAGTTATAAGACTTGAAAAAACGTACGAAGTGATCAAAGCCTACCCACCGGCTGCCCAGGATACCCAATTTGGCATTATACTTCTTAAATGCGATGATAATTCCGTACATAGGTCCATAGCAAAAAATCAAAAAATAGACTATTAC
>JAGCKJ010000106.1 GCA_017647575.1 Bacteroidaceae bacterium
GAAGTAGAGCAGCCTTTTCTATCAGCCCTGAACTTATAGTCAGTCTTGGCATCAGCGATATAGCAGTTTGCAGGAGATGACTGAGAAAGATTTACTACCTCGGTACCGCCCATAGAAACGACGTTGACAGTCCCCAAAGATGTAATGACTGATCTCCTGACAGATATTTCATTGCCTGTATAATATGCCAATTTGCCATCAGTATTCAGTACACCGATCCAAAGCTCTTTATACGTACCTTCTGTGGCTGCAAAGTAATAATCCTTACCGGTGCTTATATCACGTCCATTCCCTGACGGAATGCTAACCTGAGCCGTGCCAGAACCTGATATGACTGCAGAATTTCCAGGTTGAACATCTTTAGAGAATGCTCCAGTAACGGGTTTGTCTGCAGCAAGAACGATTGCGCATATATTATCATATGCACCTTCAAGGCGTACTTTGACAATACCTGTCAGATTCTTGAACTGCAGATCAGTACTTCCTTCAGACACAGCCTTCATCGGGATATCATGTATGCCGTTCTCAACATGAGTCTGTACGCCAGGAATATATCCATCTGCGCATCCTTTGGGATACCAGGCGGTATACACAACTCCATCTGCTGTGCTTAAAGTTTTTCCTGATTTATATTTAAATTGTGTTGATGTACCTTCTGACTCTGCTGTATAAACTGCAGTATTGCCCATATTGTCGGAAATACTGATTTCATCACCGGCAGACCAGACCACATCGAATCCATCAAGAGAGGCCTTGGTAATATCTGTCGACTCCGCAGCCGCAGTGAAAATCACATGCGGCCCGGCCTCGACAACTTCTCCTCCCTCCTGAGGAATATCCTGCACCACTTCCTCTATCTCTCCTAAACATGAAATGGTCAGAAGAGATAGAAAAGCGGTTGCAAGAAGTACAGATTTGTTTTTAATTCTTAACATTAGTTAGAAGTGCTTGGGGTTCCGGTCCAAGAAATTGTTACAGCACCTATATAAAGTTTGTGATTACCAGAACCATTAGTTAACTTAATAACGACCTCTGTTCCCTCGGTAACATCAAAGGACTCTTCGTAATCTATAGTTTTGGTGTTACCAGTTGTGTTTTTATAATTATACGTATATTCTCCTGCAGTTACAGTCAAAGACTTATTATTTCCAACAGCTGCTCTGAACTTCAAAGTACCGGTTCCTGTTTCACCGGCAACAAACTTGAATGTTGTATTGTTAACAGTATAATATTTTTCATCAGTTGCAGTAAAATTCGGAGCGGCATCGCATTGGATTGTAGCTAACTGTGCAGAATAGTCTGTTTTGGCTACCCATCCTGTTGTCTCCCAGCCTTTCATAAAGGACTTACTCCAAACACAGCCAAAGAGTACCTTTGTGAGATGCCCCTGTGTCAAGTTAAAGGTGCACACACGGTTCTCCTCAAGTATTCTATCATCGCTAGTAGAAACAGTAACGACATAACTATTGTTTCTCGCATAATCCATATTCACAGGAACTGTCAGAGTAAACTCA
>JAGCKJ010000107.1 GCA_017647575.1 Bacteroidaceae bacterium
ATAATATTATAACTATTATGCAGCATCCTAACGCAGGTAAGAAAGTAGGATTTGACGAAAATGTTCATACCCTATTCCCATTCCCGGGTGCAGCTGTAATGGCTATCAATCCTAAGATGAAACAGAACGACGGTTATTAAAAACACATTATACATATAGTTTTACACATAACTATTGAAGGAGTGTCCGGGTGGAACTAAAAAGCCACCTGGACATTCTGATTTTATAGCAGTAACTTCTGCAAATAACTTAACAGGATTGTTAATAGCCGGACTATTCAGGTTTAATTATTGATTTCTTCAATAATGGACAGAGCTGCCTCTACATCTTTTACATTGGTTATTGAGATGCTGCGCTTACCATTCTCTTCGCGTAATCTGCACTCCATAGGATTATTTGCAGCATACGTTAATATTCTGCCAAAAGCATCGCTTGAATAGTATGGGCTCTCCAGATTCAATACAAAGAACAGGTTCATTCTACCACCTTTAAGATAGAGCTTTTCAATACCTAATTCTTTGGCCTTTCTTCTAAGCTTTACCAATCTTATCAGCTCTTCTGCCTGCTGTGGTATCTTACCGAATCTGTCTTCCAGTCGTTTTCTGAAACCTGTAATCTCTTCTTCGCGTTCCATACTGTCCAATTCGCGATACAATAGTATGCGTTCATTACCATCTGGTACGTAAGTGGCAGGAAAGTGCAGTTCCAGATCGCTCTCTATCTGACACTCATCTACATAGTTTTCTGCCGATTGTATTCCGCTCTGAGTTACCTTTGCCTGTGATGCAAAAAGTGTAGCGAATTCATCATTCTTCAGTTCACGTACAGCCTCTTTAAGTATCTTCTGATAGGTTTCGTATCCTAAATCTGATATAAATCCGCTCTGTTCTGCGCCAAGCATATTTCCAGCACCTCTGATATCCAGATCCTGCATAGCTATCTGAATACCGCTGCCCAGTTCGCTAAAGCTCTCTATAGCCTGCAGACGTCTGCGTGTATCCTGTGGAAGTGCGCTCAAAGGTGGTGCTAACAGGTAACAGAAGGCCTTTCTGTTACTACGCCCTACTCTGCCACGCATCTGATGCAGATCACTCAGTCCAAAATGATGAGCATTGTTTACTATGATTGTATTTACATTTGATATATCTATACCATTTTCTATGATTGAAGTTGCTATCAACACATCATAGTCATAGTTCATAAAATCTACTACAATCTTCTCCAGTTCATCAGGACTCATCTGTCCATGTCCTACGCATACTCTTGCGTCTGGAACTTCACGTTGAACTATTGCCTGTAAATCATAAAGAGAGTTTATTCTGTCACTTATCAGGAACAGCTGGCCGTTTCTACTCATCTCAAAGTTTACAGCTTCACGAATAATTTCAGCACTGAATGTATGTACTTCTGTTTGTATAGGATAACGGTTTGGTGGAGGTGTCTGAATGACAGACAGATCTCTTGCTCCCATTAATGAGAATTGTAATGTTCGTGGTATTGGAGTTGCTGTCATTGTAAGTGTATCAACATTTACCTTCATATGCTTGAGTTTCTCTTTTACCGATACACCAAACTTCTGTTCTTCGTCTATAATCAGCAATCCTAAATCCTTGAACTTTACGCTTTTACCTATAAGTTTATGAGTTCCTACTATGATATCAATCTTACCACTTTCCAACCTGGAAAGTATATCTGTTGTCTGAGCCGCTGTACGTGCTCTGCTAAGATACTCCACATTACATGGAAACTCCTTTAATCGTTCACTAAAGGTTTTGTAATGCTGGAAAGCCAAAATAGTGGTAGGAACAAGTACTGCCACCTGTTTATTATCGGCAACTGCTTTAAATGCAGCTCTGATAGCCACTTCCGTTTTGCCAAATCCAACATCACCGCAGATCAGTCTGTCCATTGGTTTGCAGCTCTCCATATCGGCTTTTATGTCAATGGTAGCCTTTAGCTGATCCGGTGTATCTTCATACATAAAACTGGCTTCCAGTTCATTCTGCAGGTATGAATCAGGACTATAGGCAAAACCCTGTTCCTGCTGACGCTTTGCATACAGCTGAATAAGGTCGCGTGCTATATCCTTTATCTTACCTTTGGTTTTCTCTTTTAAGTTTTCCCACGCACCTGTTCCCAGTTTATTTATTCTTGGAGGTTCACCCTCTTTTCCTTTGTATTTTGATATTTTGTGCAACGAATGGATGGATACAAAAACCACATCGTTGTTTCTATAGATCAGTTTTATAACCTCCTGTACAGTATTTCCTTTTGATACTCTTACCAGTCCGCCGAATGTTCCTACACCATGATCCATGTGAACCACATAATCACCAATATTGAATTCACTCAGTTCCTTCAGGGTCAGAGCAACCTTTCCGTTTCTGGCTTTATCACTTTTCAGATTATATTTGTGGAAACGGTCAAATATCTGGTGATCTGTAAAGAAACAGCACTTTAAAAGATTGTCGGCAAATCCCTGATGAAGTGTCTTGTTAACAGGAGTAAACCTTATATTTTCTCCTCGTTCTTCAAAAATAGCGCTCAATCTGTCGGTCTGTTTTACACTGTCAGACAGAATGTATATCTTATACCCTTTTACAATGTAATCTGTAAAGGTTGACGAGACTAAATCGAAATTCTTGTGGAACAGATTCTGTACAGAAGTATCGAACTGTATGGCAGAATCAGGAGTACCTGTAGGTTTTGTTCCAAATTCCACCTTTTTAAATGAATAGAACAGTTTGAGAAATGATGTTGGATCTACAATATCCGGACGCTCTTTTGATTCAATCTCTCTGATATGCGATGCCAGTGAATCACTGTTGTCCACCTCTCTCTTTATGGAAGCAACCTTATCGGCAATCCAGAGCAGATCCTTTGCCAGAACCACTGAATTTGAAGGCATAAAATTCAATAATGATACTGAATTATCTCCTTTACGTTGCATACGTGGCACAATCACAGCATCTTCTATTGTTTCAAGTGAAAGCTGAGATTCTATTGAAAATTGACGAATACTATCAACATCATCACCAAAGAAGTCTATTCGCAGAGGATATTCAGAAGAAAACGAGAAAATATCCAGAATACTGCCTCTTATAGCATACTGACCGGGTTCATATACATAATCAACTCTTTCAAATCCAAGTTCAAACAGCTGATCCTGCAGTGCATCACGGTCAATAGTGGTGCCACTCTTTACGTATATTGAATTACTGTCAAGATTCTCTTTTGATACTACACTCTCGGCTATTGCTTCCGGTGAAGTTACAACAAACAGCGATTTATTGCTATTGCTGAATGTTGTCATCTTACTTAAAACCTCTGTTCTTAATATCTCATTCGCATCGTCTTTCTGTCCATATTTTGCAGCCCTTTTATATGCTGACGGAAAATACAGCACTGACGACTCTCCTATTGTCTGTGATAAATCATGGTAGAAATAAGCAGCCTCTTCCTGATCGTTAAGAACTACCAGATATAATCTTTGTGTTTCCTGGTCAGATAGTGTGCTTAATACAAGTACCGATGATGATGCAAAAAGTCCTTGCAGAAAAACATGCTGTGACTGTTCTTCTGCAAGTACCTTATATAATGCCTTACAGGGCGCAAGCCTACTGTATAAATTTCTTAGCTCCGATAGCTCCATTAAAAGGTGTATGATACGGCAAATGAAAAGTCATTCCATGCCGGATTATATGTAAGCTGCAAGCCTGCATTATTCAGGTTAGCACCCAATGTAACATTTGTAAGTGCAAAACCATCTACATCGTAGTACCACGAT
>JAGCKJ010000108.1 GCA_017647575.1 Bacteroidaceae bacterium
AATCAATGTGCGCTGGATAACAGGGAATTCTATTGAAGTACGGTCACCACCCTTAAAGCCATCTACTTCAACAGGCATCTCTTCTCCTTCATAGCAAGCCGATATACCACCTGCAAACAGCACTACATCAATACCTTCTAACTTACTGATAACATCATCATAATTAAACTCCTTTTCAAAGCCCAAATCAAACTTTAAGTTTGTGTTGTACGATGGCACCTGAGCATAGAGAATCTCTATATGGTATGTTTTTCCCTTTTCCACCTCTATAAATGAACGTTCGTTTAGGGTAAGCCAGGTTTGACGTTTTACCTTGGTTTCACCATCAACGCGGAGTTCGTAATCGCCACAAGATGTCATATCAAGCAAAACCTTTCCACTCTCTGATGGTGTAAAATTAGTTTCATATATAGCAGAGAAACTCTCCAAATTAACTCCGGGAGCAAATGCATAGTTTCCAAATGTTGTCTTTGAGAAAGGTGCTTTTTCCCAAATTACATTAACAGGTTCGCCTTCACGATTGGTATTATTCCAGAAAGTAGCCTTCATACCTGCTTTGCCGTCAAATTCACATTCATCGTACATAGAATGCAGAGTCTTCATATTGGTATAATCACATCCCTGCATATAAGTTATTGCATTTCTCTTAACTTTCTCTTTTACACCTTCTAAGAAAGAGATAGTTTGAGTAGGAGTACCATTGTAATTACCCCACATCATAGTCTCTATATCGGCATTAGGGCCTATTACAGCTATCTTCTTTATCTTTTTATCTAACGGTAGAATGTTATTCTTATTCTGTAGCAAAGTAATGGTTTGGCGTGCCATATCCAATGAAAGTTCCTTATGTTCTTTGCCGGCAACCATATCCATAGGAATCTGTTTCCATTCTACCATCTCTGCAGGATCGAATTCACCGAGTGAAATACGGGCTTCCAACAGTCTTATCACTTTCTGATTTACATCTTCTTCCTTCATCAAACCTAAGCGAACTGCTTCCGGAATACTTTTGTAGGCATAATTATAACCACATTCAACATCTGTACCCGCCAAAACACCCACAGCAGCAGCATGAGTAGCATCGCTTGATGTTTTATGAGTCTGCCAAAAATCTGATATAGCGCTACAATCCGATACTACCATATATTTAAAGCCCCATTCTTCGCGCAGAATCTGTTGCAATAATCTTTCGCTACCACAACAAGGTTCATCTTCCCAACGTTGATAAGCGCACATCACTTCACGAACATCGCCCTTCTGCACTGCAGCCTGAAACGCAGGCAAATATGTTTCAAAAAGATCTCGCGGTTCTACATTTGTTATATTATCAGTATGACGCGCCCATTCCGGACCGCTGTGAACAGCAAAATGTTTTGCACAAGCCAATAGTTTACGGTATTTTGCATCGGCAGGTCCCTGTAGGCCCTGAATAACTTTTACACCCATTACCGATGTGAGATATGGGTCTTCTCCGTATGTCTCCTGACCACGTCCCCAACGCGGATCACGAAATATATTTACATTTGGAGTCCAGAAAGAGAGTCCGTAAAAACGACGTTCATCCAAACCCTGACGTTCACGTTCATTATGTATGGCGCGTGCTTCTGTAGATGTGGCATCGAACACATTAAACACCATATCTTCATTGAACGAAGCCGCCATTCCTATAGGTTCCGGAAACACAGTAACATTACC
>JAGCKJ010000109.1 GCA_017647575.1 Bacteroidaceae bacterium
AGCAGAAGCAGGAAGAGAAACCGGCTAAGATTGAGGTTAAGCCAGAGGTAAAACCGGAAATTAAGCCAGATGTAAAACCTGTTCAGACCCCTGTTCAGAAAGAGGAGAAACCTGTGGAGAAGAGCCCTGAAAAGCCTGCACAGCCGGAGGTTAAGGCAAATCCTGTTGAACAGAAGGCTGAACCACAACCTGAACAGCAGGAGCAGAAACTGTTTAAACTGGATGCACCTAAATCCGGATTGAATCTTAAGACTGTTGGTAAGATAGATTTGAGTGCCATCAATCAATCTACCAGACCAAAGAAAAAGTCAAAAGAGGAGAAGAAGAAGGAGCGTGAAGCCAAGGAGTTGCAGCGTCAGCAGCAGCGTGAAGCCTATAAGGAGTCTATAATGAAGGAGATAAGAAAGGATAATCCTTCAAAACAGAATAACGGCAATGCCAATAATAACAATTCAAAACCTCAGCAGAACGATGCTCCTAAAAAGAAGAACAGAGTTCGTATAGGTGGCGAAAAGGTTGATATAAACAAGGCTTCCAACTTTAATCAGGGTGGCGGCGAACAGTCATTCGGCGGTGGAAAGAAGAACCATTCTGACCAGCACGACAAGAAGAAGGGTGGTGGCAGAAATTCAAAGGATCATCGTCATGCAAAGACAGAAAAGGACTTTAGCAGTGAAGATGTAAACCGTCAGATTAAGGAGACCTTCTCTAAATTTACAAAAGGAAAGACCAAGTCTTCAAAATACAGAAAGGATAAGCGTGAAGTGGCTCAGATGCGTCAGCAGGAGATGCTTGAGCAGGAGATGGCAGAAAGCACAGTATTGAAGCTTACTGAATTTGTTACTGCCAACGAACTGGCTACCATGATGAATATCCCTGTTACTCAGGTTATTGCAACCTGTATGAGCGTGGGTATCATGGTCTCAATCAACCAGCGTCTGGACGCTGAAACTATCAACATAGTTGCAGAAGAGCATGGCTTTACTACTGAATATGTAAGTGCAGAAGTTGCACAGCAGATTAAAGAGGAGGAGGACAGAGAGGAGGATTTGCAGTCACGTGCACCTATCGTAACTGTAATGGGACACGTTGACCATGGTAAGACTTCACTTCTTGACTACATCCGTAAGGCAAATGTAATTGCAGGCGAAGCCGGTGGTATTACACAGCACATTGGTGCTTACAATGTTAAGCTGGAGGATGGACGTAAGATTACATTCCTGGATACTCCTGGTCACGAAGCGTTTACCGCTATGCGTGCCCGCGGTGCTCAGGTTACCGATATTGCTATCATCATTGTGGCTGCCGACGACAATGTGATGCCTCAGACAAAAGAGGCTATTGCACACGCAACAGCAGCTGGTGTTCCTATAGTATTTGCTATCAACAAGGTAGATAAACCTGCTGCCGATCCTGAACGTATCAAGCAGGAGCTGGCACAGCTGAACTTCCTGGTTGAAGACTGGGGCGGTAAGTATCAGTCTCAGGATATATCAGCAAAGCATGGTATGGGTGTGCCTGAACTTATGGAGAAGGTGCTTCTTGAAGCAGAAATGCTTGATCTGAAGGCAAATCCAAACCGTAAGGCTACAGGTTCAATTATTGAATCATCACTGGATAAAGGTCGTGGTTATGTAGCTACAGTACTGGTATCAAACGGTACTCTGAAGATGGGTGATATAGTGATAGCAGGAACCTTCTGGGGTAAAGTGAAGGCTATGTTCAACGAACGTAATCAGAAGATTAAGTCTGCTGCACCTGCTGAACCGGTATTGATTCTGGGTATGAATGGTGCACCTCAGGCAGGTGTTACATTCCACGTGGTAGAGACTGAACGTGAAGCTCGTGAAATTACCAGCAAGCGTGAACAGTTGCAGCGTGAACAGGGTATCAGAACTACTACAACACTTACTCTTGATGAACTTGGCCGCAGAATTGCGATGGGCGATTTCCACGAACTGAACCTGATTGTAAAGGCCGACGTGGATGGTTCTGCCGAAGCATTGAGCGATTCACTCATAAAGCTATCTACTCCACAGGTACAGGTAAATGTTATGTACAAGGCTGTAGGTGCTATCTCTGAAAGTGACGTCAGTTTGGCTGCTGCATCGAATGCGATTATCGTTGGTTTCAATGTGCGTCCTTCAGGTGCTGCAAAACGTCAGGCAGAACAGAACGATGTGGATATCAGAATCTATTCAATCATCTACGATGCTATAGACGAAGTTAAGGCGGCAATGGAGGGTCTGCTTGCTCCAACAGTGAAGGAGGAGGTTACATCAACCATAGAAGTGCTGGAAGTATTCCATATCTCAAAGGTTGGTATGGTGGCCGGTGGCCGTGTTCGTGAAGGTAAGGTTTCACGTAATGACCGTGCCCGCGTAATTCGTGATGGTATTGTAATACATAATGGTAATATCCAGACTCTGAAACGTTATAAGGACGATGTTAAGGAGGTATCAGCAGGTGTTGACTGCGGTATCAGCCTGGTATCATATAACGATCTGAAAGAGGGCGATATGATTGAAACATATACTCAGATAGAGGTTAAACAGACACTTTGATATGGAGGATTTCTTCACATCGTTGAATACGCTGGACTATATTATCCTGATATTGCTGCTGATAGGCCTTATCACAGGATTTGCACAAGGGGTAATCAAACAGGCTTTCGGATTGGGAGGCCTGCTTGGTGGCCTGGTGTGTGGAGCCCTGCTCTATAAACCGGCAGCAGTATTTCTTCAGGATGTGGTCGATATGGACGACAATGTGGCTCAGGTAGTGGCATTCATTGTAATATTGATACTGGTTCCGGTGGTCTTTTCGATAGTGGGAAATCTGCTTTCAAAGTTGGTACATATAATCTCTTTAGGATTTGTTGATCGTCTTTTGGGAGGAATCTTTGGTGTGGTTAAGTTCTTTATTGTGATAGGTTTGTGTATCCAGCTGCTGGAGATGACCGGTGTAGCTGACAAATTGATACGCAACAGTGAGAAAAAAGAGTCGCTTCTGTACGAACAGGCCCGCGTAATCTCCGACAACTGTCTTAGATGGACCTGGAACAAGGTGTTGCCACACGTTGAAGAGAAAGATGAAAGTAACGGAAACGGAACTGAAAAAATTATTTGACGATGAAACAGAATGACAATACTGATAATAGTCTTGTCAGGGAGATATCGAACGAGAAATATAAATACGGTTTTACTACAGATGTTCACACAGAGATAATAGAGCGTGGACTGAATGAGGATGTAATCCGTATGATTTCTGCCAAGAAGGGTGAACCGGAATGGCTGCTAGAATTCAGGTTGAAAGCCTATAACTACTGGCTCACACTTGAAATGCCAAAATGGGCTCATCTTGATATTCCTGAAATAGATTATCAGAATATATCATATTATGCCGATCCTACAGTGAAAAAGGACGGCCCAAAATCTTTGGACGAAATAGATCCGCAGCTGATGAGCACCTTCGACAAGCTGGGTATTCCGCTTGAAGAGCGTCTGGCACTAAGCGGTGGCGTGGCAGTAGATGCTGTTATGGACTCTGTATCGGTAAAGACAACTTTTAAGAAGACACTTTCTGAAAAGGGTATCATATTTTGTTCTATAAGCGAAGCTGTACGTGAACATCCCGAACTGGTAAAACAGTACCTGGGAAGTGTTGTCAATTACAGAGATAACTTCTATGCTGCATTGAACAGCGCAGTATTCAGCGATGGATCTTTTGTATATATTCCAAAAGGTGTACGATGCCCGATGGAGTTGTCTACCTATTTCCGTATCAATGCTGCCGGTACAGGACAGTTTGAAAGAACTCTGATTGTTGCAGATGATGATAGCTATGTATCATATCTGGAAGGTTGTACCGCTCCAATGCGCGATGAGAACCAACTGCATGCAGCAATAGTGGAGATAGTGGTACTGGACAGAGCAGAGGTAAAGTACAGTACTGTTCAGAACTGGTATCCGGGCGATGAAAACGGAAAAGGAGGTGTATATAACTTTGTTACTAAACGTGGTCATCTGCGCGGCGTGAACAGTAAACTGTCATGGACCCAGGTGGAAACAGGTTCTGCAATAACATGGAAATATCCAAGCTGTATTCTCTCCGGTGATGGTTCACAGGGAGAATTCTACTCCGTGGCGCTGACCAATAACTATCAGCAGGCCGATACCGGTACAAAGATGATTCATCTGGGAAAGAATACCAGCAGTACAATTATCAGTAAAGGTATATCGGCAGGACATAGCCAGAATTCATATCGTGGACTGGTAAAGGTTGGAAAGAATGCTGATGGTGCACGTAACTACAGTCAGTGCGACTCTCTGCTGCTGGGTAGTAATTGCGGCGCACATACATTCCCGTATATGGATATTCAAAATGAGACTGCTGTTGTTGAACACGAAGCAACAACTTCAAAGATTTCAGAAGATCAGCTGTTCTATTGTAATCAGCGTGGTATTCCAATGGAGGAATCGATAGGTCTTATAGTGAATGGTTATGCAAAAGAGGTTTTGAATAAACTGCCCATGGAGTTTGCGGTTGAGGCGCAGCGTCTGTTAGCAGTATCTTTAGAAAATACAATTGGTTGATTTAGTATGCTTAAAATAGAGAATCTACATGCAAGTATAAATGGCAAAGAGATACTGAAAGGTATAAATTTGCAGGTGAACCCGGGTGAAGTCCATGCTATTATGGGCCCGAATGGTTCCGGAAAGAGTACAATGAGCAATGTGCTTGTTGGTCATCCATCGTATCAGGTTACAGAGGGTAGTGTTACATACAAAGGCAAGAATCTGCTTGATATGGCTGTGGAACAACGCAGTCATGAAGGTCTGTTCCTCTCATTCCAGTATCCTGTAGAGATTCCTGGAGTAAGCATGACCAATTTTATGCGTACAGCAATCAATGAAAAACGTAAATATCTGGAGTTGCCACCGTTGTCACCATCAGATTTTCTGAAGCTTATCAAGGCCAAAAGAGATCTGGTAAAGCTGGACAGCAAGTTTATGAATCGTTCTGTAAATGAAGGATTCAGTGGCGGTGAAAAGAAACGTAATGAGATATTCCAGATGGCAATGCTGGAACCATCGTTAAGTATTCTTGATGAAACCGATTCAGGTCTGGATATTGATGCTCTGCGTATAGTGGCAGAGGGCGTTAATAAATTGAAAACCCCTGAAACTTCTGTGATTGTAATTACCCATTATCAGAGGTTGTTGGATTATATCAAACCGGATATAGTTCACGTGCTCTATTCAGGTCGCATCATCAAGACAGCAGGTCCTGAACTGGCACTGGAACTTGAAGAGCGTGGATACGATTGGTTGATTAAGGAGTTTGAAGATTCACAGAAATGAGTGTAAGCGATATATATATAGATCTGTTCCGTAACAACAGGCAGACCATTGATGCAGGGATTGCCCCGGTTATAAATGGCTGCAGGGAGAGGGCATTGCAGGCTCTTTCGGAATATGGTCTCCCTAATAAAAAGCTGGAGGAGTATCTGCACTTTGATGCAGAACAACTGTTTGCTCCCGACTGGGGTATGAATCTTGGCAGATTAAAAATGGCTGTAGATTATACAGAGGCATTCCGTTGTAATGTTCCTAATCTCAGCACTCTGTTGTACTATCTTGCAGGCGATACACTGGTACAATCGGAATCGGCAGCAAGGGTGCAATTGGATAATGGTGTGCTTATAGGCAGTCTGAACAGCATGGCAAAGGATTATCCGGAGCTTGTGGAGAAGTATTATGCCGGAATTGCCAATATGGAGCGTTCGGGTATAGCATCCATAAATACCATGTTTGCTCAGGATGGACTATTTGTTTATGTACCGGATGGCGTTGTAGTGGAAAAACCGGTGCAGCTGGTCTCTCTGTTGCAATCTAAAGTGGATATGATGGTAAATCGCAGAATTCTGGTTGTTCTGGGCAATGGTGCGCAGTTAAAACTGCTGTTGTGCGACCACTCTATAGAGAGCAGGAATGCTCTGTCTGTTCAGGTGGTTGAGGCATACGTAGGCAGTGGTGCTTCATTCAGCTATTATGACCTGGAGGAGACTCACACTGCAAATCATCGTATAAATGAACTCTTCATAGAGCAGCAGTCAGATAGTAATGTGGAACTTAAAACCATTACTCTGCATAATGGCAAGACCAGAAATACCATATTTGCTACATTAGCAGGAAGAGGAGCTTCTCTGAATGTGGATGGTGTGGCAATAACAGATAAACAGCAGCAGGTTGATAACTATACATATATAGACCATAAGGTTTCTGATTGTACAAGCAACGAACTATATAAATATGTGCTGGATCAGGAATCCTTGGGGGCATTTGCAGGACGCGTTCTGGTACGTCAGGATGCACAGCGCACAGCAGCACATCAGACCAACAGAAATATCTGCCTGACACGTACTGCCAGAATGTTTACACAGCCTCAGCTGGAGATATATGCTGACGATGTAAAGTGCAGTCATGGAGCAACAGTAGGACAGCTTGATGAAAAGGCCCTGTTCTATATGCAGCAACGCGGTATTTCGGAATCAGAAGCCCGCACTCTGTTGATGCTTGCCTTTGTTGATGAAGTTATAGGTAACGTAAAACTTGAACCTCTGCGTGACCGATTACGCCGTTTGGTGGAAAAACGCTTCCGTGGCGAATTGGGACATTGCGAAGGATGTAATATTTGCAAGTGATATGTTTAATGTTGAAAAGATAAGAGAGGATTTCCCTATATTGGGACGCACAGTATATAACAAACCGTTGATATACTTGGATAATGCGGCAACCACACAGAAACCTAAATGTGTGATTGATGCCATAAGCGATGCCTACTGCAATGTGAATGCAAATGTGCATCGTGGCGTACATTTCTTATCGCAACAGGCTACAGAAATGTTGGAGTCGGCCCGCGAAACGGTGCGTTCGTTCATTTCGGCAGAGAGTACAGAAGAGATCATCTTTACACGTGGTACAACAGAGAGTCTGAATCTTCTGGCATCATCGTTTTCAGAGCGATTCCTGCAAAATGATGATGAGATAATAATATCGGCAGCTGAACATCACAGTAATATAGTGCCCTGGCAGATGCAGGCACAGAAAAGGGGCTTTGTAATAAGAATTGCACCTGTAACAGATAGCGGAGAACTGGATCTTGACGCATTGAAACTGTTGGTAAATGCAAAGACCAAACTGATTAGTATTACACACGTTTCGAATGTATTGGGCAGTGTAATGCCTGTTAAACAGATTGCAGAATTTGCTCATAAGAATGGCGCTTATATAGCAGTTGACGGAGCGCAGTCTGCACCTCATATCAAGGTGGATGTAAAAGAACTTGATGTGGATTTCTTTGCGTTTAGCGGTCATAAAGTTTATGGCCCAACAGGTATAGGCGTACTATACGGCAAACGTGAACTGTTGGAACAACTTCCTCCGTATCAGGGTGGTGGCGAAATGATAAAGAAGGTAACCTTTGAACATACTACATATAATGAACTTCCATATAAGTTTGAAGCAGGAACACCCGATTATGTGGGCAGTATTGCATTGGCAAAAGCCATAGATTATGTTCAGGAACTGGGAATGGAGAATATAGCTGCATACGAAGATGAACTGTGTGCATACGCAGTAGAAAAATTACGTGCTATAGACTGTATCCGTTTTATTGGTGAACCAAAACATCGCAGTGGTGTGGTGTCGTTCCTGGTGGGTAATACTCATCCTTCCGATATTGGTACACTGCTGGATAAACTTGGCGTGGCAGTACGTACAGGTCATCATTGTGCAGAGCCTCTGATGGACAGATTTGGCATTCCGGGCACGGTAAGGGCATCGTTTGCAATCTACAATACAAAAGCTGAAATCGATACATTTGTATCGGCATTGGATCGTGTCTCAAAAATGTTGATGTAGTATGTTGTTGCCGTTTTTGGAATCAGGACGTATAGAGGCCGGTTGTGATGAAGCCGGCAGAGGCTGTCTGGCAGGTCCTGTATATGCGGCAGCAGTTATCCTGCCACAGGATTTTCACAACGATCTGCTCAATGACTCCAAACAGCTTACAGAAAAACAGCGTTACCAGTTGCGCCCGATTATTGAAAAGGAGGCATTGGCGTGGGCTGTTGGCGTGGTAACAGCAGAAGAGATAGACAAAATTAATATACTTGCAGCATCTTTTCTGGCCATGCATAGAGCAATAGATGCCCTGAAGATAGTTCCGGAACATCTTCTTATAGATGGCAATCGTTTTAAAAAGTATAAGGATATTCCATTTACAACTGTAGTTAAGGGTGATGGCAAGATGGCATCCATAGCTGCGGCCTCCATTCTGGCTAAAACCTACAGGGATGATTATATGAACAGAATTGCAGAGGAGTATCCTCAGTATGACTGGCTATCAAATAAAGGTTATCCTACGGTAAAGCATCGTTCGGCTATAAAGGAGTATGGTATAACTCCTCATCATAGAAAGAGTTTCAATCTTTTAGGCGATACACAATTATCTCTTTGGTAATAAACCGATAAATTGCTAATTTTGCATCCGATTTCAAAATAGAAAGACTTAAACAAAATAGAATATGAAACAGAAAGCATTATTGATGATTTTAGATGGTTGGGGTTTAGGTAATAAATCTCAAGCAGATGTTATTTACAAGACTTCAACTCCATACATGGATTATCTGAATGCTACATATCCTCATGCTCAGCTTCTGGCTAGCGGTGAGAATGTAGGTTTGCCTGATGGCCAGATGGGTAACTCAGAGGTTGGTCACTTGAATATTGGTGCCGGTAGAGTGGTTTACCAGGACCTTGTTAAGGTAAACAGAGCAATTGCAGATGGTTCTATCCGTCAGAATCCTGAAGTAGTAGCTGCCTACAGCTATGCAAAGGAGACAGGTAAGAAGCTTCACCTTATGGGTTTGGTTTCAAATGGTGGTGTTCACAGCTCTATGGATCATCTTTTCTGCTTGTGCGATATAGCTAAGGAGTATGGTCTGGAGAATGCATACGTTCACTGTTTTATGGATGGTCGTGATACCGATCCAAAGAGCGGTCAGGGCTTTATCAGCCAGCTTGTAGAGCGTGGCGATAAGGTTGCTACTATTGTAGGTCGTTACTATGCAATGGACCGTGACAAGCGTTGGGAACGTGTTAAGGTGGCTTACGATCAGCTGGTTAATGGCGAAGGCAAGCAGGTTACCGATATGGTTGCAGCAGTTGCCGATTCATACGCAGAGGGTGTTACCGATGAATTTATGAAGCCAATTGTAAACAGCGCATACGACAGCCGTATAGAAGAGGGCGATGTTGTTATCTTCTTCAACTTCC
>JAGCKJ010000110.1 GCA_017647575.1 Bacteroidaceae bacterium
ACGCGTACGTCATGAGCCATATATTTACCACCGAACTGTGCGCCCAAACCAATCTTGTATGCCTCCTGAAGCAGCTGCTTCTCTAATTCAATATCGCGGAATGCACGACCGGTTTCGTCGCCGGTAGTTGGAAGTGAGTCATAGTAGTGTGTTGAAGCCAGTTTTACAGTCATTAAGTTCTTTTCAGCACTTGTACCACCTATAACAATTGCAATGTGGTATGGAGGACATGCTGCTGTACCCAGGCTCTTCATCTTCTCTACCAAGAATGGAATAAGTGTACCTGCGTTCTGGATTCTGGCCTTTGTCTCCTGATAGAGATATGTTTTGTTTGCAGAACCACCACCTTTTGTTACGCACAGGAAGTGGTATTCCATACCTTCAGTTGCTTCAATGTCAATCTGAGCAGGCAGGTTACATTTTGTGTTAACCTCATCGTACATGTTAAGCGGAGCATTCTGGCTGTAGCGCAGGTTCTCTTCTGTGTATGTTTTGTAAACACCTAATGAAAGAGCCTCTTCGTCACAATAGCCTGTCCACACCTGCTGACCTTTTTCACCATGGATGATGGCTGTACCTGTATCCTGACAAAGTGGAAGTTTACCTTTTGCTGAAACCTCTGCATTGCGCAGGAAAGTCAGAGCAACATACTTGTCATTGTCGCTTGCTTCAGGGTCTCTCAGAATCTTGGCTACCTGTTCGTTATGTGAACGGCGCAACAGGAATGATACATCGCGGAAAGCAGCGTTGGCCATCTTTGTCAAACCCTCCTTTTCAATCTTCAGAATAGGTTTGCCTTCAAACTCGCTTACACTTACGTGGTCTTTTGTAAGCAGATAATACTCTGTCTTGTCTTCGCCCAACTGGAACATTGGAGCATACTTGAATTTATCCATATCGATATATTTTATTGTTCGAATTCTGTATCGGGATAGAGAAAATCGTTGTATGGGTACTTCTGTACATGCAACTGCTTTACTCTGTCATAAAGAACATTTCTTAGCTCTTCTATATTGGTTCTCTTTGTAGCTGAAATAAAGATACATTCACCATCCAATTTTGCCATCCAGGTCTGCATCAGTTCATCAATTGTTACATTCTCCTTTGTGGCAGGTGTCAGGTCATCGGCCTCCTTCTCTATCCATGAATAGGCATCAATCTTGTTGAATATCACAATACATGGTTTGTCGCCTGCACCCAGATCGGCCAGTGTCTTCTCTACAACCAGCATCTGATCTTCAAAATCGGGGTGAGATATATCAATTACGTGCAGTAACAGATCGGCTTCGCGAACTTCGTCCAGTGTAGATTTGAATGATTCTACCAGGTCTGTAGGCAGTTTTCTGATAAATCCTACTGTGTCGGATAGCAGGAACGGCAGATTTTCCACAACCACTTTTCTTACTGTAGTGTCCAGAGTGGCAAATAGTTTGTTTTCAGCAAAAACTTCACTCTTGGAAAGCAGGTTCATAAGTGTGGATTTACCCACGTTGGTATATCCTACCAGTGCTACGCGGATAAGTCTGCCACGATTCTTACGCATGGTAGATTTCTGTCTGTCAATATCCTGTAGCTGTTGCTTAAGCCATGAAATTCGTTTTGTGATAATACGGCGGTCCATCTCCAGCTGGGTTTCACCGGGACCACGCAGACCTACGCTACCCTTACCACCACCTGCACCGGAACCACCGCCCTGGCGCTCCAAGTGGGTCCACATTCGCTGTAGTCTTGGCAGCAGATATTTATACTGTGCTAACTCTACCTGTGTCTTTGCGTGTGCTGTCTGGGCACGCATTGCAAAGATGTCAAGGATAAGCGATGTCCTGTCCAGAACCTTTACGTTCAGAGCCTTTTCTATGGCTGACATCTGTTTCGCTGTCAGCTCGTCATCAAAGATGGCCATACCTACTTCATCTTCAAGGTCTTCCATCTTATCAATGTATTCTCTTATCTCTTCAAGTTTACCTTTTCCTACGTATGTTGCAGAATTGGCCGCATTAATCTTCTGGGTAAAGCGGCGCATAACGCGTACACCGGCTGTGTCGGCCAGGAATTCCAGTTCGTCAAGATACTCCTGTGTCTTGCGTTCATTCTGTTCCTGGGTGATGATACCTACCAGTACAGCTGTTTCTGCTCTATTTTCGGTGGTTACTAAAAACTCTTCCTTCATCTCTCTTCTCTCTTCTTTTCAGTGTCTTTCTTCTCTTTCTCCTCTTTACCACCCACTATCATTACAATTTCACCTTTCGGTTCATGAACGGTAAAATGTTCTATAAGCTCGCTTAGTGTGCCACGTACACACTCTTCATGAATTTTTGAGATTTCACGGCATACCGCAGCAGCTCTGTCAGAACCAAATGCTTCTGCAAACTGTGTTAGAGTCTTCACTACGCGATATGGCGATTCGTAAAATATCATAGTTCTGCTTTCATCCTTTAATGAAGCTATTTTTGTAGAACGTCCCTTTTTCTGTGGCAGGAAACCCTCAAAACAGAATCTGTCACATGGTAGTGCGGAATCTACAAGTGCAGGCACAAAGGCTGTAGCACCTGGCAGACACTCTACATTGATGCCGCAGCTGACACACTGGCGTACCAGCATAAAACCCGGGTCTGAAATGGCAGGGGTACCGGCATCGCTTATAAGTGCCACAGATTCGCCACTTAAAATACGTTCTGCTATGCGTGAAACGGTTTCGTGCTCATTAAATTTATGGTGTGACAGGAGTGGCTTTTTTATCTCAAAATGCTTTAACAGAATACCGCTTGTACGGGTATCTTCTGCTAAAATAAGGTCAACCTCCTTAAGAATTCTGATTGCCCTTAATGTAATATCTTCCAGATTTCCTACCGGAGTAGGTACCAAGTATAATTTTCCTGCCATCGCTATTGTTGTTATCAGAGAGCAAAAATAATCAAAAATATTCTCAATACGTAAATTTTCCCACCTTATTAAAGGAGGGATTCTTTTTATTCATGTCTGATTCAGTTTTTTTAATCTATTTGTGCTACCTTTACGCGTTGCATACAAACTAATTATGTAGATAAGTTATGAAGAAGTTCTTAAAATATTCGGGTATAGTATATCTGATACTCTTTTTTGCGGTAATATTTCTGTTTTATTTCCTGATTGTACCATACCAGATGGGATTTAAGGAACAGACCGGCATATTTATCTCTATGCCTTCATATCTTGCTTTGTATTTGCAAAAACCGGCCATTTTATCGGAGTTTTCGGGCGATTTTCTTACGCAGTTATTTAGTATAAGAGTATGCTCTGCCCTTATTCCGTTACTATTGCTTCTATTGGTATGGTTGGGCATCTCTCTGCTCATAAAGAGAGTAATAGGAAAAGACAGAGCGTTTTTCTGTGCTTTATTGCCTGTAGCGGTAGAAACGGCTTATCTGGTCTATCTTAATTACCCTATATCTTCCACCATATCCCTTCTTGTAGCTGTTTGGGCTGCTTATCTGCTTATCGGAGTTAAGGATAAGAAGATAAGGATTATATTGTTTGCTATATCTATTCCTATATTGTACGTGTTGATAGGTGGTCATACACTGATGTTTGTTATTTCAATTGCAGTACTTGATTACAAATCCTGGAGATTTAATCTCCCTGTAGCTGTAGCAGGTGTTGTTGCAATGCTGTTGATGGGGCACTTTTATAACCTTACTCTGCTGGATTCAATACTTTATCCCGTTATTACAGGTTATGTGCTACCACCTAATGTTATGTTCTTACTGCTGCCTGCTGCGTTTCTGATTGCGTTTTTAGCTGCAATCTTCAGGTTGTACGGCTGGATAATGGCTGTAATGTCGGCTGCAGGTCTGGGACTTGCTACCCACTTTGCATTTAATGAGAAGGTGGAATATGTCGCTGAAATCTCTACTCACGCATATAATGACAGATGGTATGATGTAAAGAAACTATCACTGGATAATAAAACAAACAATCGTTTGGGTGTTTTTTACCGAAATCTATCATTTGCCAGAGAGGGCAAATTGACGCAGGAACTGTTCAAGTATCCTCAGATGGCCTCAGATGGCCTGTTTGTGGATCTTCAACCGGGAGTAACATATCTGGAAGTCTTTAGCTATTTGGATCTTCTGTTAGAAGTTGGCGATGTGTCACAAGCGACTGACTGTGCCCTTCTATGTCAGACTGTAATGCCAAAATCATACTCTTCACGTGGTATTAAAAATTTGGCTGAGATAGCAATGATAGTAGGCGATAAGGATGTGGCATATAAGTATCTGGATATGCTTGAAAACACATTGTTGCATAAAAAGTGGGCAGTGGAGATGAGAAAATCTATCCTGACCGATTCTCTGCCACAGGAATATGAAGTCTATCGCAGTCGTATGCCATATGCAGATTATTTTTATCAGCAGAATAACTGGACAGAGTCTCTTTCTGCTGTTGCCGATGCCAATCCGTACAACGTAGCAGCTATAGATTATCTGTTGTGCGCCTGCTTGCTTAACAAGAACTACAAGACATTTGTATCCTATTATGATAGATACTATCTGAACAGACTGGACAGAATTATTCAGGTACCGGAAATTTATATGCAGGCATTGTTACTGCAGGCTGATGACGATGAGAGTCTGAACATGTTAATGCAGAAGTATGGTATTCCGGAGGTTATGGTGGATTACTATTTTGCATTTGTAGATGCTCAGGCGGAGATGCAGGGTGATATTCGTAATTTGGCGGCTTTTTCGGGAACGTATTGGTATTATATGGTTTTAGCAAGGTTTAATGCACAGTGATTATGAAGAAGATATATGTTATATTGGCAACAGCTCTTGTTTTGCTGGCTGGTTGTAAAAATAGTGATGTTACTGTAACTTCAGAAAGTATATTTCCCGACTATTCTGATATAGTGATACCCTGTAATATTGCGCCACTAAACTTCATGGTTAAGGGGGCCGATAAGGTGACTGTACATGTTAAGGGAGTAGCTGATTATAGCTTCTCTGACAGAGGCGAAACAGTTACATTCCCTATTAAAAAGTGGAAGAGTATGCTTGACGCTGAACAGGGCAACAGCTTGAATGTCTCTGTGTTTATTAATGGTGAAGATACTCCGCTGAAAGAGTTTGAATGGCACGTATCTGCCCATTCCATCGATAAATATTTAAGTTATCGTCTTATAGAACCTGCGTACGAAGTGTGGAGTAGGATAGAGATTGAAGAACGTAATATGGAGAACTTCTCAACCCGTTCCATAGGTGATAACAGAATAGCTGACCGTTCATGTATGAACTGTCACACCACCAATAAGCAGGGAACCTCTTTCATGCATCTGCGTGGTGAACATGGTGGCACCATTCTGAACAGGGATGGTGTAATCACAAAGCTGAATACCAAAACCGAATTTACAGGCAATACAGTTTATGGTGATATATCCACAGACGGAAGATATGGCGTCTTTACTACTGCTGATATTAAGTTTGCCATACATTCACATTATACTCAGCGTATGGAGGTGTATGACTCTTCAAGTGATCTTGTTGTAGTAGATTTTGATAATCTTACCGTAACCGATGCGCCGTCAGTGAAAGGAGTTGAATATCAGGAGACATTCCCATGTTTTACTCCGGATGGCAAAACAATTATTTTCTGCAGAGCAAAGCATCTGCCGCAGCCTGATAGCATCAGGAATATGAAATATGATATAGTTGCTGTTCAGTTTGATCCTGAAACCGGAAAGATTGGCGATAAAGTTTATACAGTGTTCAGCACTGAGGGCAAAGATCTCTCATTCAGCCATCTTAAGTGTTCGCCTGATGGACGTTATCTGATGGCAACAGCTGCATCGTATGGTACATTCCCTGTCTGGCATCAGGAAAGCGAACTCTGGCTTATAGATCTGAAGACAGGAACTGTAGATGTGATGAAGGATACCAATGCTCGTTATGCCGATACATATCATAGCTGGAGCAGTAACAGCCGTTGGGTGGTATTTGCATCAAAGCGTGATGACAAAGTGTATGGTCGTCCATATATAGCATATATTGATGAGAACGGAAATGCATCAAAAGCATTTCTCCTGCCACAGAAAGATCCGGCACTATACGCAACAACACTGAAATCATTTAATCTGCCGGAACTCTCATCCATGAAAGAGGATTATAATGCGCGTGATGTCTCTGTTTTGTACAGAAAAATCCAGCCTCAGCAGGTAACATACAAGCCTTAAGAATAAAATTGGAAATGTTACTATTGATTTCTTGCATAGCAGGGAACCAATGTCTGAATTTTGTATTATTTTTGCATCGGCTCTAAACCATAAAGTACATTTTTTTAACCATGAAGCAAATCAAAAATTTGTGTATGCTGTTTGCATTTACAGTTGCAATGGCATCATGTGAGAAGCAGACTATTCAGTTGCTTCCGGACAGAGTGAATAACAAAGTGACATTCAATGTCCACAGTTTTGAACAGATTCCTTTTGGCAGTCCAACCAAATCAGGAGAATCACAAAGCATAACCGATTTGTGTACAAAGATCAATCTTGCCGTTTTTGATGGTGAGACTAAAGAAGAGAGCTTTGTGCAGACAGCAGGCGATGAAGGTTTTGGTACAATCTCACTTTATCTTAAACAGGGAACTCATCAGGTGGTACTTATAGCTCACAATGGTGATGCAAGTGCAACTATTTCAACTCCTGATAAGGTGTCATTCAGTAATAAGGCTACAAATAAAATGACAGACACCTTCTATTATTATGGAGAAATTACAGTAGGTAAAGAAGAACAGACCTTTAATCTAAATCTGGAACGTGCAGTAGCAATGGTACGTTTTGAGATAGAGGATGAAATCCCGGAAACAGTTAAGCAGATGAAGTTCTACTATTCAGGAGGTAGTAGTACACTGGATCCTACTACAGGTTATGGTTGTGTCAATAGCAAGCAGACAGAATTATTTGATGTAACTCAGGGTGTTAAGCGCTTTGAAATGTTTACTTTCCCTCATGCAGAGAAAGATACCCTGAAGTTGACAGTATCTGCGCTTGATGTAAATGAAAATATTATCAAAGAGCGTGAATTTGCTGAAGTTCCTGTAACAATAAATATGATTACGAGCTATACAGGTGAATTTTTTGCAGGTGAAACATCATCATATACAATGAGTCAGATAGCCATTTCTGCAAATGGTGAATGGGCAGGCGAAAATAAGTTAGAATATTAATATTAATCAGGTGTTAGAGCCAAAGGGCGTGTCAGGAAAATTCACCTAGACACGCCCTATTTTTATATATTTTTTTGTCGATTAATATTTTTTAGTAAGTTTGCATCTATGAAAGAGATTTTAAGGTTATCAATTTTTGCCGGCATTGCCATCTCTTTGGGTGGTACGGTATTCCTGAATGTAGGAGGCGTAGCCGGAGCGGTTTTATTTGCTTTTGGGCTAATTACAGTAGTTTACTACAAGTTGAAGCTTTATACCGGTACAGCAGGATTTATTAAAAAAGGAGAACTTAAAGATTTGCTCCTTATTCTATTGGGCAACATTATTGGTTGTTTCCTAACAGCAATGACTGTAAAGTTTTGTGCTTCAGATGTAGTAATTATATCATTTGACGCCCTGTCACAAACCAATAAAAGCACCGGCAATGCAATTGTTGTGGCTGCCGATGGGATTGTACAGAAAAGACTGGCAGCCGGTCCTTTAAAATGTGGTATTTTAGGCATCTGGTGCGGTATGATTATGACAACAGCAGTAAACTTTGCACGCAAAGGACAAATGTTACCGCTGTTATTTGGTGTACCACTATTTATACTATGTGGATTTACCCACTGTATAGCAGACGCATTTTACTATTGTGCAGCATCGTGGGATGCAGTATCGGCACAGCCATTTAAATTACTGGTAACATATCTGTTTACGGTACTGGGTAATTTTGCCGGCTGTAATCTCTACAGACTTTTTGTAAAGGAATAAAAACAAATATTCTTAACATTATACCATTACCTGTATATTACTAATATAGACAAAACTTAATTACAATAGATATGAAGAAATTATTTACATTGGCATTGGTATGTGCATTCTCAATCAATGCATTTTCACAGATGGGCTTCGGTGGAGGCTTTGGTGGCTTTGGTGGTTTCCAGGCAGATAACAACAATCTGAAATATTCAGAGAAATTTGCTGATATTAATTATGCAGGTGATGATAATGCATATCATACTCTTGATATTTATCTACCTGAAGAGGTTAAGGATTCATATCCTGTAGTAATTCACATATACGGAAGTGCATGGTTCAGCAACAATTCAAAGGGTGCTGCCGATCTGAACACAATTTGCGCAGCTCTTCTTAAGGCTGGTTACGCTGTTGTAACTCCAAACCATCGTGCTATCAGCGATGCTAAGTATCCTGCTCAGATTCATGACATTAAGGCTGTTATCCGCTTTGTTCGTGGTGAAGCAAAGAAGTATAAATTCGACACTTCATTTGTAGGTATTTCAGGTTTCTCATCAGGTGGTCACCTTGCATCTCTTGCAGCAACTACAACTGGTGAAAAGGTTTATAAACTGGGTACAGAAAGCGTAGATCTGGAAGGTTCACTTGGTAATTACACATCATTCAGCAGCGACGTAGATGCTGCTTGCGACTGGTCAGGTCCTATTGATTTGCTGAATATGGATTGTGGTGAAGCTATGATGATGAACCCATCACCAGAAGAACAACTTATCGGTGTTCCAAAACAGGGTAACGAAGACAAGTATGCTCTGCTCAGCCCGATCACTTTCATTGACAAAAAGGACCCTGCAATGTATGTATTCCACGGCAAGAAGGATAATGTAGTTCCTGGCTGTCAGGGTGAAAGAATGTACAAGGCTTTACAGGATGCAAAGGTAGAAAGCTATGCAGTATTCGAACCAGAAGGTGGTCATGGTATGGGTATGTATTCAGAAGAGAACCTTGCAAAGATGACTGGTTTCTTTGATAAGATTCGCGCAAGCAAGAAGAAATAATATAAATTAGTCATTCAATATTATTTGACGGGGGTGTAGTATTATACTGCACCTCTGTTTTTATTTATACAAGATGTAATTATCTCTGTCAGATATTGATAGTGGCTCTTTATTCTTCCTCTGTTTTTCCTCTATGAAACAATAAAGTCAGATACTGATATACAGAAAAAAGGACCTCCGTCTGGAAGTCCTTCTTTCTGTGATTCGCTTGGGGTTCGAACCCAAGACCCCATCCTTAAAAGGGATGTGCTCTACCTGCTGAGCTAGCGAATCTACCTTATGTGCCGTTAAGCGGGTGCAAAGATATGCTCTTTTCGTTTAGTGTGCAAACTTTTCGCCATTTTTTTCTATAGTTTTATTTACCAACGCTGTGCATAAAGAGTCCGCCCGTATGGTTTTTACTACCTTTTACGTTTATGCTCTTTACAGTGCTGTCAGTGCTGTAAGCAAAAGTTTCACCTCCTGATATAGTTAAATCCTGTTCTGTATATATAGCAGCATGTGCTGATGATACCTTTAATATATTATTGCCGCTTATAGTAAGGCTACCAGCGTCAATAGCGCGTGGACGTACATTCTCCGTTCCATCGCTGAATGATTCTCCCTCAGTAACAACAGTAATCTGGTTGTTTGCCAGGGTAACTGCACCTACTGCATTTATACCCTTTGCTCCACTACCACTGCTGAGAATTGAGATATGTGATTGTGTTGCAGACATTGAGCTTTTAGCACGGATGCCGGCTGCTGACGAATAGTCTGCTTCATCTTCATCATATAGTGGGCTGCCGGATGTTATAAGTTTCAGATATGCATTGTCAATATTTATGTCAAGATCGGCAGTAATAGTTTTTGATGCACTGCCGGAAACCTTTGCAATTATAACATTGTTGGCAATATTAAGTTTTCCCGATGTTGCTATAGCATGGCCTTTTGCACCTGTTGTATTTATCTCGGTGTATCCACCCAGGAAATCCAGATGTGTGGAATCTGTTGCACTATAATCAGCAACAATGCCATTATCAACAGAATTGATGCACAATTTACCTCCGTACTGACTCAAATATCCCTTGCCTACTGTAAGACCATCGTCTGCAGCAGTAATATTTACATCTCCACCCAGCATTGTAAAGTGGTCATTGGTATTTATACCATCTTTAGCTGAATTGATGTTTATAATTCCACAGGTTTTGCGAATGTGGATATAATCATCACTGCATAGTCCGTGTCCACCATTTGATGTGATGTTCAGTGTGCCACTACCATCTATAATCAACTGACCTTCGCTAAAGAATGTACCCTTCTGGTCTTCGTCTGTTGTGTTGCTGTATGCAGCACCGTCAGTCAGATAGTTGGTTGTATTCTCTCTTATATCAACATAAACGGATTTTCCGCTCTGAATGTTGATGGCTGCGCCGGTTTTATTTGTAATGTTAACATCCGACAGTTGGAGTACAAACTTTTTGTTCTCTTCTATTACACCATCATTAGCTAACATCTTGAATGAACCATTTGAAGTGGTACCTGTCAGTCTGTAACGAACCTTACCCTTAGTGGATTTTACTGTTACATGGGCTCCGTCTATGGTTACATCAACCTCCTCTACTGTTCTGTTTACAGAAGCTGTGTTGCCATTGTAGGTTATTACAATGGTTGTGGAAGGTGAATATATCTCTTCTGTATCCTCTCCATTGAAGGTTATTAAATGGTCAAAATCATTTAGTATCTCATCCTTAAATTCCGTAGCAGACGGGAACTGCTCTGCAGTTGCAATCGGCATGTTGAATGTAAGGCTGTCAATCATTGTCAATGGATAACTTGCAACCACATCACCTGAAAAGAAAGATACAAACTTCTCGTCTTCAGAGAATTTTATTGAATCCATCTCTGAATAATCCTGATATCTGATCTTTCCGTTGCTCTGGTGAAAATTGATGTTCTGAGCAAAATCGTTTGTTGAAACAAATATCAAAGATAATAGTAATGTTATCTTTAATTTCATTTTCTGATTTTTACTGTTATACCATTTAATCTCAGTAGATAGATTCCTTCCTGAAGAGCAGACAAATCAATTGTTTCCGCATCGGTCTGGATAGACTGTTTCAAAACAATTCTTCCACTTATGTTATATACAATAAGGTCAGAACCCTGTGAATTTGTGACAAATGCAGTTCCTGACTGTGATGAATATGCCAGATGACCATCCATAATCTCTATGGAACTTAGACCTGTACCTGTTTCAAATGCCAGTTTGCCAATTGTAGATAGTGCATACTCCGAATATGTTCCATCTGAATATCTGGCTACAAGGTTACCCTTTGAAAAGGTGATTTTTCTCAGACTCTCCAAATTAAGATCTGTAGTACTGCCGTCCTTACCATTAATGACAAGGTTCTGCGCTGTAGCAGTAGTAGTAAGTGTTGCTGCAGTTATTAAAAAAAGTAGAAGTTTTTTCATACGCGTATATTTATATCATTAAAACTCAAATTTATAATTGAAACCAATAACGGAACTATTGGGGTCATCACCACTCTTCTGGTCCTGATATTGGTAGTATAGTTTGAATGTGTGAACCTTCTTGTATGTGTATTCACCACCTACTATGCATCTAACCTTATTCAGAGCCAGATTCTTGTTAAGATTATTGAACAATTCTAATGAGCAATATGGATTTATCTTAAAATTAGGAATGTCATAATCTATGCTGATTCTTGACCTTAGCACATTGCTGGTTTTTGCATTTTTCCACTCCAATCCGCTCTCCTTGCTTATTCCGCCTGGGATACCATCAATATCGCCATCAGGGTCTAAGCCTTCGTCATACCTGAACTTATGTTCCATAATCTGCAGACTATCGTTATATGTCATCTGGTAGCGTTCACGCCATCCAAACTTAAATCTGCCCACTTCATAGCTGGCTGATAATGAAACGTATGTACGATGTTTGGCAATATTGTACGCTTCATCTATATTGTACTCCTGAAATGAGTAGTCAACGTCAGGGTGTACATACAAATCTTTGTCTGCTCTCTCTTCTGCGTTCCATACACTCAGATATTTGTAGCCTAAATCAGCTTTTACGCTGAATGTCTTTGCTTCGTTTCTGTAAAGACGATATGAGAGACCTGCACCAATGGTCCAGCGGTCTGTATGATTGAAGTTATCTCGCATTCTATATTCAACCTCCATATCGGCGTTGAAACCTTTTGCTATTTTCTTTTCAGCGCCTATGCTGGTCCATAATCCTACACCTTCGCTCTCTTGCGCAGATATAACTGATAAAGGCGCCACTACTGCAATCAGTAAAACTAAGATTCTAAAGTTCTTCATATATACTATATTTTAAAATTTCTTACTTCCCTTTACTACGTTGTCAATTGTTCCGAATTCATCCATTACCGGTTCGTAGTATATCTTCAGAATGGCTGAATCTTTCAGAAAATCAACATTACCAACCTCTATTCTTATGATTTTCAAGCCCAGTCTCTTTTCAAGATCGGCCTTTAACTCTTCTTCCTTATCGGGTGCCACCAGTTTGATGTTGTCGTATGTTATAAGTTTTGACGGAACATGTTTCATCCAGGTTGTGTTCTCACATACACATAGTGCAATCAGGAATATGGAGTTTGTCAGAATCAGTTCAAAATAGCTGACACTGGTAGCCAGGCCATTGATTGCCGACACTGCAATAATCACAAAGAGGTAAGTCATCTCTCTGATAGGCACCTGTTCAGTACGATACTTTATTATTCCGAAAATGGCAAACAGACCCAGTGCAAATCCTATCTTCAGTTTTACGCCTCCCATCAGATAGATAAGCATAAAGATACTGATTCCAATCAGGGTGAAGGTAAAATAATAATCACGTCTTTTTGCTTTCGGATAGTAGAAAGCATGTACAATGACTGCAACTGTCAATATATTCAGGCCAAGTCTGATGAGCATCTCCCAAACACCATCCCACATGGGCCAGAAAGGTGTAGCAGTAACACTCTGTGCTATTTCGTTAACTTCATCTCCTAATAGTTCAGTCTCATCTGCCATTGTGGCAAGCATCTGGGTTAATCCTCCTGATAGTAATTTAAACATAATGGTTAGTTATCTTTTGAATATTTCTTAATCTGATATTAAAACGGTTTCTCTTAATGCCGTTGGCTGTCAATGCTATACCTACGCAATATTTGCTGCAACCAGATGGATGGATACGTAATTTTCGTAGTATCTCCAAAATGGGAGAATAGGTATTGCTATCTCTTTTAACCTCAATTATAACCAAATTGTTCATATACAATTCCTTGCCAGAAACGTTATTGCTGAAAGAGAGTCCGGTGTCAATGGTTAATCTCTCTGTTTTTGCATTGTTTACCAAAGTTATACGTTCAAAATGGTTTGTAATTTTGGGTGTCAATTCATCCAATTTTATGGGCAGTATTGCATACTTGTCCAGAAAATCAGAAGTTTCATTAGTGTAGATGCTGTCAGGACTATCTACCTCAATACGTTTCTTTTTTGTTCTACCGTGATTGTTTTTGATTTTTACCTCAAAAAAAACGTCACCGGTGGTAAGATATTCTCTGACTCTCACCTTTTGTCTTCTCAAGAAACCATTGTGATGCTTAATGTACATTGTGTAACTGTCATCATCAAGATATGTGGTTCTATATTCTGCATATCTTTTGTCGTCAATCACCTGTACCATATAATCATCCTGCGCCATTTCCAGCAACTTTACAAGCTGCTCTTCTGTAGCCAAATATTTTCTGTCCGTTCTGTTCATTAAACGGATAGCAGACATTTCGTCAAGCGATATACCTGGCAATGTCTCTAAATATTTCAAGAAGTCGGTACGCATAAACACCAATAGTAGTAAAATTTTATAGGCGACACTTAACCTATATTATGCAAATGTAACAATAATATCTTATCTGCAAAGATGTAAGCTTGTTTTTTTGCTTTCCAGGCAGGAATATAGGGCTATATTTATGTGCGGTTGCAAAAAATAGGCATACTTACTCTCTTTTTCTCTTGTTTGTATTATCTTTGTATTTCAACAGAATACAACAACATAAAAATATAAGAGTTATGTTCGATATCGATGAATGCCTGATGCAGGCAGAAGAGATGATGGAGATGGCCATCATACACTTGGAAGATGAATTTGCACATATTCGTGCGGGTAAGGCAAATATACGTATCCTTGACGAGATTCGTGTTGATTCATACGGTTCAATGGTTCCATTGAACAATGTTGCTGCACTATCTACTCCAGATGCACGTACTATTGCTATCCGTCCATGGGATAAAGGAATGATCAGACCTATTGAGAAAGCTATCATTGATTCTTCTGTAGGTATTATGCCAAGTAACAATGGCGAAGTAATCAGACTTGCTATCCCTCCATTGACAGAAGAGCGTCGTAAAGAGCTGGTAAGACAGAGCGGTAAGGCAAATGAAGCTACAAAGGTTTCTGTACGTAATGCTCGTCGAGATACCATTGATGCTCTTAAAAAGGCGTTGAAGGATGGACTGCCAGAAGATGCAGAAAAGGATGCAGAAGAGAAACTGCAGAAGTTGCATGACAAGTTCATCAAGAAGGCTGAAGAACTTTTTGCAGAAAAGGAAAAGGAGATAATGACTATCTGATTCTACTGATGCGCGGGATTGTAATTAAGAGTACAGGAAGCAGCTATCTTGTATATACCGATGACGGTAAAATGCAGGAGTGTATCATCAAAGGAAACTTTCGTATAAAAGGTATTAAGAGTACTAATCCCGTAGCAGTAGGTGATTATGTGAAAATAGCAGTTGCATCGGCCGATGTACCTGCCTATATAGTGGAAATAGAGGAACGTCGTAACTATATAATACGACGCTCCTCTAATTTGTCCAAACAGTCCCATATACTTGCATGTAATTTGGATTTATGTCTGCTTGTAGTAACTATTAATCATCCTGAAACATCTACAGTATTCATTGATCGTTTTCTGGCATCTGCCTGGGCTTACAGAATTCCTGTTACATTACTTTTCAATAAAGTAGATATATATAATGACGCCGAAGTTCAACGCATGAATGAACTTACTGCATTGTATGAATCAATAGGTTACACATGTATGGTATGCGATGCTCTGCATGGATCAGGTATAGAAGAGATACGTAATCTTTTGAAAGACAATGTTACCCTGATTTCAGGAAATTCAGGTGTCGGTAAGAGTACTCTTATAAACAGGTTGCTGCCGGATTTGAATCTGAGAACTTCTCAGATATCAGAAAAGCACAACACCGGTATGCATACTACAACCTTTTCTGAAATGTTTCAGTTACCTGACGGTGGCTGGATAATAGATTCACCAGGTATAAAAGGTTTTGGTCTGTATGATATGGATCCGGAGGAGATAAGTCACTATTTCCCGGAGATTTTCAAATATTCAGAAAACTGCAAATATGGAAACTGTACACATACCAATGAACCTCAGTGTGCGGTAAAACGTGCAGTTGAGAGAGGTGAAATCAGTATATCCCGTTATTCAAGCTATCTGAGTATGCTTGAAGATGACGAAGAGGGTAAATATCGCTCAAATATATAAATCCTAGCGTCTGGCTTTAAAGAACGCTTTCATCAGTTCACCACATTCATCTTCCAGTATCCCTGAAGTTACTGTTGCCTTAGGGTGCAGAACTGAGGGCGCAAATTTTGTATATCCCCGTTTTTCGTCTTTTGCACCATACACCAGACGTGATACCTGTGCCCAGCCAATAGCTCCTGCGCACATAGGGCAAGGCTCTAATGTGACGTATAGGGTGCAGCCATCAAGGTACTTGCCACCCAGATAGTTTGCTGCAGCAGTTATAGCCTGCATCTCAGCATGAGCAGTAACATCTGTAAGAGTCTCTGTAAGATTATGGGTGCGGGCAATGACTCTGTTCTGACATACCACAACTGCTCCTACCGGAATCTCCCCTTTTTTTGCAGCAGTGTTGGCCTCTTCCAAAGCCATCTTCATAAATCGGATATCCTGGTCCATAGTTATCTGCGCATATCCTGTTCGGTAAACAGGGTAGGATAGTCCTGTTCCAGATTTTTCATTATGAAGGCCAGAATGGTTTCACGCATCCATCTACTGCGGTTTGTAATTTTGTATTTCCGCAGATAGTGTTCTATTATACGCTCCTCTTCTTCACTTATAAGACAGGTTATTCTTCTGTCTCTGATGGTCTCCTTTTTCATAATTGACAGCGAAGATATTACATTTTGTTTAAACTTTTCGTTTTTCAGTATCGTTTCATTAATTTCGCACAGTAAAATACTTATATCTATGGCAAAACATAACAAATTGGGCTTGACAGGCGAAGATATTGCCGCCAACTTTCTGATTAGTAATGGCTATTGTGTAAAGGAACGAAACTGGCGCAGTGGACACAAAGAGCTGGATATTGTGGCTGCTAAGGGAGAACTGTTGGTGATAGTTGAGGTTAAGACACGCCGAAGTAGTGACTATGGTAATCCGGAAGATGCTGTTGATAATAGAAAAATAAAGAGGATTGTAAGTGCTACAGATGCATATCTGAAATATAATCAGGTGGATGCTATGGTGCGTTTCGATGTTATAACGGTGCTGTTTGGCAGGGGTGAACAGTATGAAATTAAGCATATAGAAGATGCCTTTTTTGCCCCTATATGGTAGATATGAAACAATACAAGATAAAGAGATACAGATTACAGACAGTCCATTCAACAAATAGTTTTCTCAGGGAGCTGAATGGAGGTGATGCAGGTTACGATATGGAACTTGCAACTACGGAATTTCAGACTGCCGGCCGTGGTCAGAAGGGCAATTCGTGGGAATCGGAAGAGGGTGCTAATCTTCTGTTCAGTATTTTGCTTCATCCTGTTTTTGTGCAGGCGTCAAAACAGTTTTGTATTTCGCAGGCAATAGCTCTGGCTGTAGTTGAATCACTGAAAGAGGTTGTGCAGGATGAATCTGTGTCAAGCGACTTTAAGGTTAAGTGGCCTAATGATATCTATTGGCGGGATAAGAAGATTGCCGGAGTGCTTATTGAAAATGAACTTTTTGGTTCAACCATAAGGGATTGTATAGTAGGTGTGGGGTTGAATGTTAATCAGAGTGTCTTTATAAGTGATGCGCCTAACCCTGTTTCATTGCGTAACATAATAGGCAGGGAGAGCAATAGAGAACAGTTGCTTGAAACCATTATAGGTAAATTTATTGCAAATATTTCGATGATAGAAGATGGCCTGACAGCCTCTCTTCATACGGAATATATGAAGAATCTGTTCCGTGTTGATGGATCTTACCTGTACAGGGATAGTCAGGGTGAATTTTCGGCATCAATAGTGGATGTACGTGAAGATGGCAGGCTGATACTCTCTGATTCCGATGGCTGCAACAGAGTCTATGAATTTAAAGAGGTGGCAATAGTATTGTAAAATATCAATATGTTGCCAGATAGCCAAAAATAGAGTACTTTTACAAAAAAATATATATCAGTTATGGCAAAGTTTAAGAGAATACTGCTAAAGTTAAGCGGTGAAAGCCTGATGGGTGAACAGAAGTATGGTATTGATGAAAAGAGACTGACTGAATACGCCCAGCAGATTAAAGAGATTCACGATATGGGAGTTGAAATAGGTATTGTTATTGGTGGTGGCAATATCTTCCGTGGCCTTAAAGGTACAGGTCGTGGCTTTGACAGAGTGAAGGGAGATCAGATGGGTATGTTGGCTACAGTTATTAATGGACTGGGCCTAAGTTCTGCTCTTACATCTGTAGATTGTCCAAACATAGTTCTGACTGCTATAAGAATGGAGCCAATTGGTGAATTGTATAGCAAATGGAAGGCTATTGAGGCTATGCAGAATGGAAAAATTGCCATACTTGTAGGTGGTACCGGTAATCCATACTTCACTACAGATACAGGTTCTTCACTACGTGGTATAGAAATTGAAGCTGATGTTATGCTTAAAGGAACCAGAGTTGATGGTGTTTATACTGCCGACCCTGAAAAGGATCCTGATGCAGTTAAGTTTGATGAAATTACTTTTGATGAAATCTATAACAAGAACCTGAAAGTTATGGATCTTACTGCCACTACAATGTGTAAAGAGAATAATCTGCCTATTTATGTCTTTAATATGGATGTTGTAGGTAATCTAAAAAAGGTAATGGATGGAGAACCTATAGGAACATTTGTTCATAACTAACGGTAAATTAAATGAGGAGGTTTATTTGACCTCCTCATATTCTACATATTCACCTTCGTTATCTGAATATACCTTCTTTTTCTTTTTTGTGTTGTACCTGACTTTAGGCTCATTGGGTTTTACTTTATTCTTGTCTCTTTTAAAGATACCAAACACACCGGCTAATAATGCCAACAATATATTTCTGAATATACTCAGAATGGCAAGTATTATAAATAGTGTAGTGAATAAAATAATCATCATCATAGGCAATAATCTTTACACAGATAAAAGCAATCTTTGTGCCAATAGGTTATTTCTGTCCTTTTGTCAGCAATGATAATATTATATACCAGCCAATAACAGCCGGAATGCCCGATATACCCAGCAAAATCAGAATGGCTAAGGTAACTATAAGGAAAACAAATCTGATTTTGTTTTCACTCCATCCCAAACTCTTGAATTTCAGAGAGAACATAGGTATTTCGCTAACCATCAAAAAAGAGAAAATGATGATAAGGATAATAGTAATCCAGGGACGTTCTTCCAACAGTGTTATGTCACTGTAAAACAGACCGCACCAGAACAGCGCGTTTGCTGGTACAGGTAAACCTAGGAAAGATGTGCTTTGGCGTGTGTCCGTATTGAATTTTGCTAAACGTATAGCTGAAAATGTTACCAACAGAAATCCCAGTAAAGGTGTGATATACATAAGCAGTGTAGAGTTGCTGTTATATTCACAACTACCTAACATGGAATAGCAGAGTAATGATGGTGCCAGGCCAAATGTAATAAGGTCCGCTAAAGAGTCAAGCTGAAGACCTACCGGTGAATAGGCTTTTAGAAGTCTGGCTGCAAATCCATCCATAAAATCAAATGCAGCACCAATTACAACCCACATAAGAGTAGAGGTTGTATCGCCGGCAAATGCCGCCAATACTGCCATGCATCCTGAAATCAGGTTACAGCATGTAATGAAATTCGGGATATGTTTTGTAATACGGTTACTCATGTCGGTTCAAACTTACGGAAGTTTTGCCAAAATGGTTATATCTGCTTTTGTTTTTTGATTGATTTTAGCGCAAATTAAGGAATTAACAGGTAGATATACATCTACTCTGGAACCCAGCTTGATAAAGCCCAGGTGCTGATTTATGTGGCACTGATCACCTGCTTTAGGGTATGTGACAATTCTACGTGCGCAGGCACCGGCTATCTGTCGTACCATAACCTCTTCTCCTTCCGGCGTCTTTATGATAACCATGGAGCGTTCATTCTCTGTGCTTGATTTGGCTTTGTATGCAGCGTGGAAATTTCCTCTTTGATGTTCAACCTTAGTAACTGTTCCATTAACCGGGAACCAGTTTGCATGAACACTGAAGATGCTCATAAAGATTGATACAACTATCCTTCTGTCATGAAAGTAGTCTAGTTCATCTACCTCTTCTATAGCAACTATCTGTCCGTCAGCTGGTGCAACAACAACCTTTTCGGTATCTTCTGAAGGGAATACTCTTTTGGGGTTGCGGAAGAAATTAAGGAGTAACAAAAAGAATAGGATAGATAATATTGCTACAACAAATGAATACCATCCGAAAATATCAGGAAGGAATAAAACTACATTCAGCACTATTGATGAGATAAGTACTGTTGCCAATGTGGTTTTTCCTTCACGGTTTATTGTGGTTATTTTTTTACTGTTCTCTGCCATAAAATAGCTTCTCTGTTTTTTGTTTACAAGAGTCTGCAAATTTAATTGTTTTAAATCAAACTAACAAATAGTGTGTGTGGAATGTGACTGTGTTGTGAAAAAATAACACTTATAATGTACTGATAAGTAGAAATTTGCAGAAAAAACAGACCCCGGTATTTAGCCGGGGTCCAATATGAAAAGTTGTTAGTATTATGGTCTGATAGGAGCACCCATCTCTGAGTTCTCTGCGTCAGCTTCGTCTAACTTGAAGAGCATAAATTCAGGATTTTCCTTTGTACAAGGTGTCCATTCGCCGCCATTTGCGCCATTAGGATCGCCATACTTTGCAAAGTTGGTCCATGCTGTCAGCATAACTTCTGAAATATCCCAGTCACCCTGTACCCATGGTCTCCAGCAGTGCTGTAGTGATTTGAATACATACCACAAATCTGATGAATGGAATGCGCCGCTTAATACGTTGCT
>JAGCKJ010000111.1 GCA_017647575.1 Bacteroidaceae bacterium
GAGTTATGCTGATGATCTTGTAAAGACAGGAGCTGCAGGAGTACAGTGGGGTTCAGAACCAAAATCAGATTTCTATGCCGTGTATCCTGCAACAAGTGGTAAGTTTACTCCTACTGCTACAGGTGTGACTGTGCCAGCAAAGATCAGTGCACAGCAGTATAATAGTTTCAGTGTTGTTGGTGGTGTTCTTGCGGGAACTCCTTATCATGTAAAAGATAGAACCTATGGTATGGATGACGCCATAATGTATGCATATACAAAAGATGGCAAGCCGACAGATGAAGCTGGCAATCCGATTACGGTTGACCTTAATTTCAAGCCGTTCTCTACAGTGCTTAAATTCCACATTGCATCTTGGGAACCTGCCACTGGCTCTGGTCTTCAGACAGATATGACAGGTAAAAGCATTAGAGTCAATAGCATTACTTTGCAGGCACCTTATAATATTGCGGGAGATTTTACGTTGACATTAAATGGCAGCACCGCTTCAGCTGTAGAGGGTACTACCAATAAAATCTCAATTATTCCTTCGGAGGAGATAGTTTGGACATATGGTCAGGCATTGGAGTTCGGTGTGTTTGTTATTCCGGTGTCAGAACAGGATATTTCAGGTGATTGGAAGGTGACCATTACAGCGAATGACGGTTCCAGAACATTCAGCCTTAAACCAAAGTCAACATCAAACGATATAGCTAAGATTAAGCCAGGTAAGATTCATCAATTGAATGTTGCGGGTTTCCCTGTGTCTGCTACTTGGGAGTATAATCCTGCAACATGGCTTACAACAGTGCCTCGAAATGTGTATATTTCGGACATCTCACTTCCTGGTGCTTGGTACGCTACGGATAGCGGATATCAGGGCGGAACATTGGCTCAGCAATATGCGGCAGGTATCAGAGCGTTCAATATTGATTGTAGATTATCGGTTAAAGAAGGTCAAAAAGCTAAAGGCTCATATACTGAATCAGATTACAATAATCTTAATCTAGTATGTGCGGGAACCGAGGTTGAGGAGATGCGCTTGGCTATTTTTACTACAGGTTATCTGTCGGATGAAGGAAAGCATGTTAAAGAGGCTATCAAGGAACTCGGAACGCTTATAGCTAACAGTACAAATGCTGAAGAATATATCGAAGTGGTTCTTACCGTTGCCCAGAAACCCAAAACGCGTTCCAGCACGACATATGGTACTGTAGACCCCAAAATGGTATTAAGGGCCATTGCTGATGTTCTAAATGATGATGAGGGTGAGGATGCAGTTAAAGGCTTCCTTTATGGTGCCAATGAAGGAGAAGAAATAACTCCTAACACTACTCTTGGCGAAGTTGCTGGTAGGGTCGTGGTTAAGGTGAATATGAATACAACCGCGGCTAATATACGTACTTGGAATTATGGCGCTCCGATGTTGATTTCTGAAGCCTCAATGGCTCCTGAAGCTAGTGGAAACATTAGCATAGGTAATTTCACCTCTATCAACTCATCAGAAATGTATTGGAGCAATAACTACATTACAGATCCTACGAATTCTGGTTATATGCAGTATCATTATCATCAGTGTCAGAACACAACTGGATCTAGTGGTAATGCATCTGTAGCTAATCGTAAAACTGCCATTTCGGATGTGCTGTCTAAATCATATGAAATCTATAATGATAATACGCACAATTCTATGTTCCAGCTTGGCATAGGCGGGTGGACAAGTGATAACGATAGTGGTAAGACAAATCTGTCACGTCAGCTGAACCCTTATGTATATGGAATTGTAAACTCCATGTTGACAGGAGAACCATATGAAGGTA
>JAGCKJ010000112.1 GCA_017647575.1 Bacteroidaceae bacterium
CCTTTGGGTGAACACCTTTAATTCTATTACGGATAAGAGAAAACAGACTGAATTATATAGTACAGCATTAGACTACTATAATTGTTTTTCTAATAATCAGAATCCATTAATTGTACAATACTATTTTAAGTTAGAGTAAGAGAACTAAATTCAACTTTTAGGTGCAATTGATTATAGGTTTATATGTTCCGGCAGATCTGGAGATCTGCCGGAACATAGACATATTAAGTTTTATTCGCGGTTCATCCAAACCAACATATTGCCGTTGCCTCTGTGTGCCCAAGCGTAGTATGGTATAAGTTTTAGTTTAACCTCTTTTGCGTTACGCACATTACCGGTGTAATTCTCTTTTGCAGTAGTTTCAAGCATATTCATCTTATACTCTTTACCTTCAACCTGCATTGAAGATGAAACCACACTGAACTTTGCGTTTGCAGGAAGAACGGTGTTCAGTACATTATGGTTGTTATCTGCCCACTCGGCGCAATATACAATAGGACCGCGCTCTATAGCTATCTTACCCCTATCTTCACGTACCTGTGGGTGAGCTGTTACTACTCGAGGTTCCATATCGAATTCCACATTTACCTTATCGCCCTTCTTCCACTTTCTATCTATTACAAAGTATCCATTTACTAATTCACTTTCTACTTCCTGACCATTAACGGTAATTTTATAGCCTAACTTTTTGTTATCGGCATAGCTGTATAAATCTGTTGGTACAACCTGATTTCTTACCCAACCGGGAATTCGGATATTCAGAGCAAAGGCCGATGCCGGTGCTTTGTTTACTGCTATCTCTACATTGCCATCCCAAGGGTAGTTTGTAGTCTGTGTCAGCTCCACATTTCTGCCATTAACCTTTGTATTCAGGGTGTTTGACACAAACAGATTAACGTAGATTTTGCTATCATCGGAAGCATATACATAGCCAGGTACAGAAGGTATGAAACGGCAGATATTACTTGGGCAACATGCGCAGCCAAACCAAGCCTGTCGCTGATGCTGACCATGTGATTCCAATGGGTTTGGATAGAAGAATCCGCCACCATCTAAACTTACACCGCTTATTACACCGTTATATAAAGCACGCTCCAAAACATCAAAATACTTTGAATCGCCATGTAGCAAGAAGAGTCTGTAGTTGGTATAAACATTTGCAATAGCTGCACAGGTTTCGCAATAACCGTTCATATTTGGCAGTTCATAGTTTCCGGCAAAACCTTCGTTGGCACCTGTTGAACCTATACCGCCTGTCAGATACATCTTTTTACCAACCATATTATCCCAAATTCTGTCTATGGCGTCTATATAAGATTTATCGCCTGTAAGAGCTGCAACATCTGCCATACCTGAATACATATAGCCGGCACGAACTGCATGACCCACTGCTTCATCTTGTTCCAGAACCGGTTTATGTGACTGGTCATACGGATCTTTTCTGGCTGTATAACCTTTATTGTCCAGGAATAACTTAGCTTCGTCCAAATATTTCTTATCGCCTGTAATCAGATAGAGCTTTGCCAATGCCATTTCCGGAATCTGATGTCCAGGAACGACCACCTTCTGACCTTCACCATAACCTATTTCACGACATACACAATCTGCGTAACGTATAGCTATATCCAGGAACTTTCTGCTGCCTGTAGCCTGATAATGCGCAATAGCGCCCTCTACCATGTGTCCTAAATTGTAGAGTTCGTGGCTACCGCTCTCTTCACCCGACCAACGTGTAGGACCTGACCAATCGTGCGGATGAGCAGGGTTCATAGTACGTGCAGTATATAGATAGCCATCGGGTTCCTGCGCTGCTGCTACTATATCCAAAACACTGTCTATATATGCTTCAAGTTCTGCATCGGGGAATGTCTGTAGCAGATAGCTTGCGCCTTCTATGGTTTTGTAAACATCTGTATCGTCAAACGGGAATTGAGTAGGACGATAATTACTGCTATTGTCTCCACGCGCAGTTTCTGCCATCTTAGCAGCTGCATTTTCAAAGTTTGTATAACGGTCTGTCTCTTCGCATTTGCTGAATGCCAAAGGAATGGTTACTTCCCTACTCTGGCGTATCCTTTCGCCCCAGAAACTATTCTCTACTACCTTTACAGATGTAAAAGGAACATTCTGTATAGGATAACTTGGTTTCTCGTTTTTAGCACTGATACCTGCTGCTACACACAGGGCAAGCGCAATAGTTGAAATTCTCTTATGCATAATCTATTGTCAGTATAGTTTTTAATGTTTGTATCTTAATTTTGAGCAAACTTACTAAAATATGACAGAAAAGCAGTATCTTCGTGGCGGAATATTCACATTTTAATTCTGCCTCTGTAGTTCAATGGATAGAACGAAAGTTTCCTAAACTTTAAATTTGGGTTCGATTCCCAGCGGAGGTACCC
>JAGCKJ010000014.1 GCA_017647575.1 Bacteroidaceae bacterium
ACCGCCATATACCTCAACTGCTGGTGCAAGTCTGAATGCATAGTTAGAATTTGAAGTGCTTTGATACAAACCGCCTTTGACCCATACCTTCGCTCCATAGATGTTAGCGAGGTCGATGGCTAACTGTAAGTTATCGGATGCGTTTGTCCATGAAGAACCGTCTTTGCTGCCTGCTCCTGTTGTTGTTACATAAATAATATTGTTAGCGTCTGGAGTGATATTGATTGCTGGTAGATGACTTGATTCGTATGCACCTAAGTCAACAGCACCTTGTTGAACACGTTCATTGCTGTTAAGGTCTGTTGTTGGCAATTCATAAACTGTTGAAGAACCTTTGTTGATACAGATAGAGTTTTCTGCGAGAGTATAGTCTCCGTTTTCAGGATTTGTGAAACATGGATAGAAACCATTGTCGCCTGTGTTTTCTGAATTGAGATTTATGACACCTATGCCGCTATAACCGCCTTCAACAGCTGTATTTCTGATATCGACAGGACCATTAGGGACATAGATTTCATCACTAGTATTACCCCATATAATACTGTTGTAGATTCTTACGTCTGAACCACTTACATAGACACCTGCACTTGAATTTGTACTATTTATATTATTGACTACAGTATTGTTAACGAATAATGAATTCTCAGAAAGATATACAGAATAACCATTGCTTCCGTTTGAATTATTGTCTGCTATCAAACAGTTGATGACTTCTATATAACCGTTAGCTTGAATAGCAGATCTGTATGTTGTAGCTGTGTTGTTTCTGATGATACAGTTACGGATTATGGCGAAATCACGGAGAAGAGCACCAGCACCATTTGATGACTTACCATTTTGGATTACGAAGCCATCTATTACAGCAGTGGTGTTTTCTTTGAAGTCATTTGCCTGATACAAGACGCGTTTCTTGTTCTTACCGTCGAGTATTGTCTGGTTAGCAGAGAGGTCTCTTTGTTCCAATGCTGTCTCTGTTCCAGCGAAGCCGCCATATATCTCAACGCCTTCTGCTATAGCGATATAATAATCGCCATCTTCTTCATTGCCGTATGTTCCTGCCTTGACCCATACCTGAGGCTTGACAGCGAAAGTAGCGGCTCTGTTGATTGCCATCTGCAAGTTGGAAGTAGCGTTAGTCCATGATGAACCGTTAGCATCGCCGCTTTCTTCTGTTGCTACATAGATAATATTATTAGCGTCAGGTGTTATGAAAAGGCCTTCGAATGCTGATTCGTAAGCTCCTATATCTATCTTGTCGTTATAGATACGGTCGTTGCCAGCGAGGTCTTTCTCAGGAATAGTGACGCCTGTTATCTCATTGACACCGTTATCCACACAAGCAGAACCGTCTAACAATGTCCAGTTGCCGCCAGAATATTCATGTCCAGCACCTTCTGAAGGAGATGAGAACATAGGATAACTTGATTCTGAAGAATTTCCGAGGTTATCTGATGATAAGTTAATGTTACCTGTACCTGCGAAACCACCTTCGATAGCGCTATATGTAATATATGATGTACTAGTATTGACATAAATCTGGTTTGAATTAGTTCCTTTCTTATTACCCCAGACAATGCTGTTGGTAATAGTAGGAGCCGAACCTGAATAAATACCGCCACCATAATAGCTGTTTATATTATTATTTACAATATTACAGTTGGTGATTTTGTTATTGGAAGAAGAAATATACACACCACCGCCACCATTCGTACTTGTGTTATTCGCTATGTTACAGCCTACCATATTAACTGAATAGGCCATATATACACCGCCGCCATTTTCTTCTGCGATGTTGTTTTCTATCCTACAGTTTATCACCTCTGTTTTATAGTTTGTATTGTATGGGCTGACATAAACACCGCCACCAGTTCCGCTGGTATTGTTATTATGAATGTAGCAATTCTCTATCCTTGAAATCTTACTAGAGCTGTGATTTTCAATATATACACCGCCACCATCTGCTGTTGTAACATTAGGTGAAGTTTCGATACATTCGTTGTCATATATTTCACAATTAAGAATCTGACCTTCAGTCATGAAAACGCCACCGCCATATACCTTAGCGTTAGTTGTATTTATTATATGGTTGTCAAATATCTGACAATATTCCAAAGTACCATCGTCAACATAGACACCACCGCCTTTTCTATCATTATTTGAAGATAAAGTATCGCATCCGTTTTTGGTAATGATACAATTTCTTAAAGTAGCG
>JAGCKJ010000113.1 GCA_017647575.1 Bacteroidaceae bacterium
ACTGCCCAAACAGATAACAAGCAATATCCCTGCCGAATGTAAAGAGTGGATTCAGAATACAGAAGAGTTTGTTTTCATTACGGTAAACGATGCTATATATGCACGCCCCAAGCATGTAGCATTACAGATGCAGATGGTTGCCGATAGATTATATTGCCTTATCAAAGGCATCTGCATAGCCACAGTTAAAGGTAAAAACATAATTCCGGCACACTCACTTGCAATGAACAACATATTAAATAAAGAGGCATTCCATAGCGTAGAACTTAACAAAGAAGATGCTTTGCGTTATTTAAGATGTGAAGCGCTGAATATTCCAAACGAGCCAAAAGGTTTTGTTCTGTTTACATACCAGGGTGTGACATTAGGATTTGGCAAAAACATAGGAAACAGAGCCAACAACCTCTATCCGCAAGAGTGGAGAATAAGAAAAAATCTATAGATTTATCAGAACATACCGTATGTAGTACGTAACACGCGGAATTCCGTTCTACGATTCAACTGATTGCATATCTCCTGCTGTTCCTGATTAAACAGAGATATTGTTGTTTCGTTAAGGACTTCTCCTTCTGAAATGAACTGATACTGCTCTGCCTGTTTCTTAGATACAATGATTGGTTTTTCTTCACCATATCCTTTAGCAGTCAGCCTGTCAGAAGCTATTCCGGAAGCAATCAGATAATCAACCACGCTTTGAGCTCTCTCTGCCGAAAGACGCAGATTATAATCATCATTTCCCTTATAATCGCAATGAGCGCCAATTTCTATTGTTACGTGCGGATTATCGGTAAGCAATACAACAAGTTCATTGAGCGATTCTGCCGATTCCGGACGCAATGTTGCCTTATCAAAATCAAAGAAGATATTATCAATCAGAACAGGCTTCGATATGGAAGATAATGGAAACTGCAACACATATTCCCTGTCCTGATTTGTACTATCAGTATCCAGTTCCTGTTTATAGTTCATATAGCCTTTTGAAGTTCCGAGCAGCAGATAACGGGTTCCCGGATTTACACGCTGAGTAAAAGAGCCGTCATCACGTACACCAAGTTTTGTATTTGTACCATCATCGCCTACCAGATAGACAATGGCATCGGTCAGTTCATACCCATCCTTTTCATAAACCCAACCTGTTATCTTATGCACAGTTTCAGGCAGTTCAAACGTATAGATATTATCTCTGCCACGTCCATCATTTCTGTTTGACGAAAAGAAACCTCGTGTATAATCACCTTCGAAAGTCATTCCAAAATCATCGGCAAAAGAGTTTACCGGCGATTTCAGATTTTCTATTGTCCATGTAGAATCTGAAGTACTTACCGCTTTAAATATATCCAGTCCTCCCATTCCGGGATGGCCATCAGAAGAGAAATAGAGTTCTCCGTTTCTGCGGAATGTTGGGAACATCTCGTTTCCTGCAGTATTTATATCCGGTCCCAGATTCTGAGCACCTATAAATCTACCCCCCATTTCTACGCGCCACAAATCCAGTCCACCATATCCGCCTGGCATATCAGAAACAAAGTATATCCAGTTACCATCAGGCGATATAGCCGGATGAGCATACGAATTAAGAGTATCATTCGATTCTGCAATATATGGTGCTGCTGCCCCCCAGGCCGCATCGGAACGTGCCGATTTCATTATCTGTGCAGGACGCGCAAACTGAGCATCAACAGGACAATAGGTAAAATACATTGTACCGAAATCGGGGCTGAAAGCTACACTTCCATCTTCGAATTCACTATTCGGACCGCCTTCTATCTTAACAGGTTTTTTCCATTTACCCTTTTCATCCTTTTCGGAAAAATAGACGTCACAACTCTTCATTCCGGTTATACCATTAATCTCATCGCCCGTAGATTCATCACGGGAAGAGGTAAAGTAGAGCGATGTATAGGTATCATTCCCGTATGCAGGAGAGAAATCGCTATATTTTGAATTAAACAGAGCATCCTTTTTAACTATATATCGTGTTGGATTCTTTTTCCACTCTGATGATTGTGTAGCAGATTGCAGTCCATTAACAGCTATCATATCATCCGGAGCATACTCTAAATATATGCCATAATTCTTGGCTGCATTTTTATATTCACCACTACGCAGTTGCATGTCAGCCAGATATCTATATGCTATTGAATCAGGATATTTATATCGTATTGCATTCTGATAAGCAGCCATTGCCCTTGGTATATAGTTTATGCGGCGATAGCAATCAGCCATCATATATGCACGTTCTGCACGCAAAGGTTTCTCTTTGGCTGGAGTACCCGAATACGCCTTTTTATACAGCGCGGCAGCCTGATGATATTCTCCCAATGCGTAACTCTGTTCAGCTTTACGTAAATGAACCTCTGCGCCACAACTACAAAATGCCATTATGACGATTAACATTACTATGTACAACAAGTTTCTCTTATACATACATATATTATAACTGAAAAGAGGCTGTTTTATTGCAATATACGCATAGAATTATCAGACAGTACATCTTTTACCAGTGAAGTTACCATCTGTTTAAGTTCCTCAATAAACTGTACCGGACTATATTTCTGACGTTCTATTTCACGCAGACGTTTCTCCCATATACCGGTAAGCTCTGCACTCTTTAGCAGCTCTTCATGGATAATGGTGATAAGAGATATTCCGGTTTGAGTAGGAACCAGGTTCTTCTTCTCCTTGCGCATGTATCCACGTTTGAAAAGAGTTTCAATTATAGCAGCACGAGTAGATGGTCTGCCTATTCCATTCTCTTTAAGAGCATCACGCAGTTCATCATCATTAACCAATTTTCCGGCTGTTTCCATTGCCCTTAGCAAAGTAGCTTCCGTATAGAGTTTAGGTGGTTGAGTCCACTTTTCCTGAAGCTGCGGTGAATGTACCCCACTTTCGCCTACCGTGAAAGTAGGCAGAACCTTCTCTTCTGAATCTTCTTTATCTTCTGCGCTCCTGTCTTTTTCATAGAGAACACGCCAGCCAGGACTTAAAATCTCCTTACCGGTAGCTTTAAATTCCACTTTTGCCGATTCACCCAACACAGTTGTTGTTGAGAAATTACATTCCGGGTAGAATGCTGCAATAAATCTTAATGCCACCAGATTGAACACCTTCTGCTCTATTGCGGACAAACCTTTTGGGTGGACACCTGTAGGAATTATAGCATGGTGATCTGTCACTTTACTGTTATCGAACACGCGTTTTGTTTTAGGCAGTTTCTTTGCCAAAAGCGGTTCGGTATATTGCGAATAATCCGATAGTCCTTTTAAAATCTGAGGGCACTTGGGATATATATCATCGCTAAGAAAAGTTGTATCCACACGTGGATAGGTAGTTATCTTCTTTTCATACAGAGATTGTATGGTCTTTAACGTATCGTCTGCCGACATTCCATACTTTTTGTTACACTCTACCTGTAACGATGTTAAATCGAATAGACGCTGAGGATACTCTTTACCCGCCTTTTTATCTACTTTTGTAACAGTAAACGGTTCAGATTGAATAGTTTCAAGAAACTTTAAACCCTCCTCTTGAGTAGTAAACTTACCTTTTGTAGCACTAAACTGGGTATCTCTGTATATAGTCTTCAATTCCCAATACTGTTCAGGAACAAAATTCTGAATTTCAAGATACCTGTTTACTACAAGTGCCAAAGTTGGAGTTTGAACTCTTCCTATTGATAACACCTGACGGCTTTCGCGAGTAGCATATTTAAGTGTATATAGTCTGGTGGCGTTCATTCCTAAGAGCCAATCGCCTATAGCACGACACAGACCGGCTTCGTATAGAGATTTAAATGAATCCTGACTTTGCAGCTTTGCAAAACCTTCACGTATAGCATCTTCTGTAAGTGATGAAATCCACAATCTCTGAACAGGACATTTTACACCCACTTTCTGCATTACCCAACGTTGTATAAGTTCACCCTCCTGACCTGCATCACCGCAATTCACAATAGAATCAGCCTTGTTCATCAGACTCTCTATTACCTTAAACTGCTTTTCTACCCCCTTATCATCTATAAGTTTTATACCAAAACGGGGTGGTATCATAGGCAAGCTACTTAGATTCCAACCCTTCCACATTTGAGTATAGTCTGCAGGTTCCTTAAGTGTACACAGATGACCAAAGGTCCACGTAACCTGATAGCCATTACCTTCGTAATAGCCATCATGTCTGGTACGTGCGCCCAACACATCGGCAATATCTTTTGCCACACTAGGTTTCTCTGCTATACAAACTATCATACCGTTTTATTTATGGTGTAAAATTACTCAAATTATTTCTATAAAGCTAAAGTGGTATATAAAAAGAGTAGCGGCTGAATTACCAACCGCTACTCTCTATCTGAATCAGGTCAAAATTACTGTCCGTCTTTCTTCTTTGACGCTGAATATACCATATTCAACGCTGAAGCCTTACGTAATGCAAGTTTTACGTCAGTAACAATACCCATCTGTACCTTCTTATCTACTTTCAGAGATATCTTCATAAAAGGTTTATCTCTTTCAGGCATACTTTCACGCTCCTGTGCAACATAGTCGCGGATAGCATCAACTTCAGCAAACTTGTCGTTCAACTGAATACGTGGTGCAGTACCAAGTGAAGCGCGATACTCCTTATTTGGAGAACCTATATAGATATGTGACACTAAAGACTTTTTCTCAAGCTTCTCAATTTCAGTTCCCTGCGGAGTTGTAAACTGAACCTTCAATTCAACTTCACGCATTGATGTAACCATCATGAAGAAGAACAATACTGAGAAGATCAAGTCAGGAAGTGACGAAGTATTCAACTCCGGCATTTCTCTCTTACCTTTATTCCTAAATTTACTCATAATCTAATCAATACTGTTTTGGTTCTGCTTCTGAAATCTTTGAAGGATACATACCTCTTGCGTATGTCTGCTGATCTTCTGTACAATCTTTGTAGTGTTTACGGAAAACCTCCATACACCACTCATCCCTCAATTCATTATAAGCTTTTGATAGTTCATTCTGCACTGCGAAATAAGTCTCGTATTCTGTAGAACGGTCAGTTTGCAATGACAACACATGTTTAAGCGTTGTTACCACTGTTCCGAACCCTGGAATATCATACTCTTCTTTAGCAGGGAAGTTATCCTTATCTTCTGGATTAGCAATAAATTCCTTTGCTAAATCTTTGAGCTGATTAATTTCAATCATCTCACCGCGGCATAGTACTTCGTTGTTTTTGTTAACCAAAACAACCATTACGTTACGCTCTTTAATCTTGACTTCCTCTTCCTGTGCATTTGGGTCCCACTCTGGAAGACGACGTGACAAACCAGTGTCAGTATCCATTGATGTGGTCACAAGGAAGAAGATCAACAGGATAAAAGAGATATCCGCTGTTGATGAAGAGTTCATCTGTGGTACTTTTCTATTCGATTTTGCCATAAGATACTCTTCAAAATATGATTCTTACTTCTTTACCTTTGCTTTAAAAGCACCGATCATTGACAATAGAGCGCAAAGCATTGCAACTGCTACCAAAGCATAGATTGAATATAGACATACGTCTGTCAGCTTCAAAAGAGAAGCATTTTCAAAAAGACTCTGGTCACCAAGACGGATAGCGTCGGTGTTTGCCAAGAAATATGATGCTACAACTGCAGCAGCTGTGCACAAGAACACAGGTGCAACAAAGCTAGTTTTCTTTTCTCCCTTAGTTCTGTGAATCAAGTTTTTAATACCATTAATGATACCAAAAACAAACACAGAAGCTGTACATATAGCAACCAGTGCATACAACCAGATCAAAAGAAGACCTGTGTATTGTGGTGCTGTATATGTATTTCCATTAAAAGTATCCTGCATACCATAGCCTACGCAGAAGAACATTACAAGCACTGCTGCAGATAGGATAAACAGTATTGCTAATACTATGGATGATGCATTATTTTTCTTCATTAGTGGTAATTTTTACTTTTTAAACTTCAAGTTGTACTTCATGATGATATCAAGGAGAGATACAGATGAATCTTCCATATCAGTATTCAAAGCCTCAACCTTGCTAAGTATGTAGTTATAGAACACCTGAAGAACAAGAGCAACGATAATACCGAAGATAGTTGTGATAAGAGCAACCTTCATACCACCTGCTACAACGGTTGGAGAAATATCACCAGCCTTCTGGATATCGTCGAACGCCTGTACCATACCGATCACAGTTCCCAAGAAACCAAGAGATGGTGACATAGCGATAAACAATGTGATCCATGAAAGGTTCTTTTCAAGGTTAGAAGCCTGTACGCTACCGTAAGAAACTACTGAACGCTCTACTACGTCAAGACCTTCGTCAATACGCATCAAACCCTGATAGCAGATAGAAGCAACAGGACCGCGAGTGTTACGGCAGATTGACTTAGCAGCTTCAACATCACCTGACTCAAGAGCAGCCTGAACATCAGAAAGAAGTTTCTTGCTGTTAACTTCTGACAAGCTCAAGAAGATGATACGTTCGATACAAAGAGCAACACCAAAGATCATAGCTACAGCTACAAGAGCCATAAAGCCAGCACTACCTTCAATAAACTTAATCTTCAAGTTCTTATGAAGACTCAACTTCTCCTCTTCAACTACAGCATCTGTTTCTTCTACAACCTCTTCTTCAACTGCTGCTGAATCAACTGCTGCTGAATCTGCAGCAACTTCCTCTGTTGCTGGTGCAACTTCGTCTTGAGCAATCACTGTCTGAGTAAATCCGAATGCCAGAATACCCATCATTGCAATAGATGCAAATAACTTTTTCATTTTTAGTAATTTTTAATTATTAATTGTTAGTTTATATCATTTAATCCTCTCTATTTCAATCATTTATGCGGAAAGACGGGGATTCGAACCCCGGAAACGCTTATGACGTTTACACGCTTTCCAGGCGTGCCTCTTCAACCACTCGAGCATCTTTCCCTTAAGGCACTTTTAGACACAGTGTCCAAAAACGGGTGCAAATTACAACTTTTTTACGGAATAATCTTATTTTTTCTCTGTTAATTATCATTTTTTTCATCCTTTTACAACTTTTAATTAAAGATTTGCACTTTTTGGGGGAAAAGTTGGCAAAATAATTAAATTTGCAGGTTCAAATAAGGCGTCACAGAAAGAGTGAAAACAAGTACTATATTAAGACCATTAGGTGTAGTTTACGGTATAGTTACCGGGATTAGGAATCTGATGTATGATTGCGGGGTGATAAAAAGCAATAAATTCAACACTCCTGTAATCAGTATAGGTAATATAACCGTTGGAGGAACCGGCAAAACTCCACATACTGAATATGTGGCAAGATTACTGAAAAGAGATCACAAAATTGCAGTTCTCAGCAGAGGATATGGCAGAAAAAGCAGAGGTTTTGTAAGCTATACGCCAGGCACACCTGCAACTATAATCGGTGACGAACCATTTCAAATAGCAAACAAATTCCCAGACATCAGAGTTGCTGTTGATGAAAAAAGAGTGCACGGCATAAACACATTGCTCAACAGCGAAAAGTATGATGCAATTCTTCTGGACGATGCCTTTCAGCATAGAAAAGTGACCCCATCACTAAATATACTTCTGGTTGATTACAACAGAAACATAATGGATGATTACATGCTCCCGGCAGGCAGACTGCGTGAATGGCCAAACAACCGTAAAAGAGCAGACATCATAATTGTGACTAAATGTCCGCAAAATATAAAAGGCGATGAAATGGACCGGATTGCTAAGCAACTAAGCACATCTGCAGAACAGAAGGTATTCTTCTCATACATTAAATATGGTGTACCATACCTTATGGGCGGCAACTCTACTTTAAATCTGGAAAATCTGAACAGAGATGACTCCATTATATTGTTAGCCGGTATAGCATCACCGGTACAGATGCAAAACTACATCAGACAGTATTCTGATAATATAGAGTTACTGGAATATGGCGATCATCATAACTTCTCTGTCTCTGATTTGAATAGACTGGAAGAGACAGTATCAAAATATTGCAGTAAAAATCGGTATATAATTACAACAGAAAAGGACGCTGCCAGACTGAACAGTATGAATCTGGCTGACCACATAAGACAAAACATCTATGTACTTCCTATAGAAGCTGCATTCATAAAGGATGGCACGATTTTTGATAATTGTATCATAGAGCATTTAAACAGATAAATATATGACCAATAACAAAAGAACAGAGATTGCTGAATTAGGCGAATTCGGACTTATAGAACATCTGGTAGGAAACGTAAAGCCCGCCAACAGTTCTACCATCTATGGCATAGGCGATGATGCAGCTGTACTGGATTATCAGGAGAAAGAGGTTCTGATCACTACAGACATGCTTATGGAAGGTGTTCATTTTGACCTGACATACTTCCCGCTGAAGCATCTGGGCTACAAAGCTGCAATGGTAAACATTTCCGATATCTACGCAATGAACGGCACTCCTAAACAGATGACCGTTTCTGTTGCATTAAGCAAAAGGTTCTGTGTAGAAGATATGGAAGATTTCTATGCCGGACTTCAGCTGGCATGCCAGAAACATGGTGTAGATTTAGTGGGCGGCGACACTACATCATCTTTAACAGGACTGGCCATAAGCATTACCTGTATAGGTGAATGTGAAAAAGGCAAAGCTATATATAGAAAAGGTGCAGGACAGAATGATTTGATATGCGTAAGCGGAAATCTTGGAGCAGCATATATGGGTTTGCAGTTGCTGGAACGCGAGAAGGCCGTATTCAATTCAACCGAGCAGGACAGCAATACCTCGTTTGCTCCCGACTTTTCAGGAAAGGAGTATCTGTTGGAACGTCAGTTAAAGCCTGAAGCACGCAAGGATATTATCGAAGAGCTTAAAAGAGCTGGAGTAACACCTACATCCATGATAGACATATCAGACGGACTATCATCAGAACTTATGCATCTTTGCAAACAGAGCGGAACGGGTTGCAGCATATTCCAGGAACGCATTCCTATTGATTACCAGACAGCTCTTGCTGCAGAAGAGTTCAATATGGATGTA
>JAGCKJ010000114.1 GCA_017647575.1 Bacteroidaceae bacterium
GCTTCTTTAGCTTTTTTTATTCTCTCTTCTTTGTTAAGCACCTTTATGCCTGTTCGTGTTGAATCTTCGTAATCCTCTTTATATACCTTGTAGTGGTTTTCGCCATAAGATGCTATCTGGGGCAGATGGGTAATGGCCAGTACCTGATGACCGTCCAGGCTCATCTGCTGCATCATCTGTGCCATCTTGTCGGCAATAGCGCCAGAAACTCCGGTGTCTATCTCATCAAAGATGATGGTTGGCAGTGTTTTCGCTCCGGCTAACAGTGATTTTACAGATAGCATTACTCTGGATAGTTCACCGCCCGATGCTACGGTCGATAACTCCTGCATGACAACTGCCTTGTTTGCAGAGAAGAGAAATCGTATATCGTCATGTCCGGTCTCATCATAGATCTCTTTTGGAGTAATCTCTATGTGAAACTGTATGTTTGGAATGCCCAATGGAATGAGCATGGTGCTTATCTCTTTTTCTATGGACTGAGCCGATGATTTTCTTGTGGCTGTAAGTTTATCTGCAGCCTGCTTCATCTCCTTTTCTGCACTCTTTATCTTCTTTTCCAGTTCTTCTATAAGATAGTCGAATGATCCTGCCATATCCAGCTGTTGGCCATAACGCTCTGTTATTGCAATGAGTCCGGCTATGGTGTCGGTCTTGTATTTTTTCTGGAGTGAATAGATAAGGTCCAGTCTGTCATTTACCTGTTGCAATCTTTCCGGATTGAAGCTGATGCTTTCTGCAGCATCTGAGGCTTCAGCATATATATCCTTCAGTTCTATAAGTACACTTTCTGTTCTCTCTGCCAGTTCTTCTGCATCTGCATAGTTGCGTGATGCCTGTCTTAGTGATTGTACTATCTGCTTTACGTTACCTATAACACCACCTTCGTCATTGTCAAAGATACTGGAGACTCTGTACAACTGCTCTTTTATCTCTTCTGCATGTTCCAGAATATGAAGTTCTTCTTCCAGCTCTTCCTGTTCTCCGTCTGACAGCTTGGCCTGTTGAAGTGTTTCATACTGAAAGCGGATGTAATCAAGGTCGTCATTGCTGGCTGATGCCTGTTTCTTCAGGTCTGAGAGCTCTTTTTGTAATGTACTATACTGATTGTAGCATAGTGAATAACTGTTCATCTCTGCATCATTGTCTGCAATGGTATCTACAAATCCTGTCTGAAATGGTTGTGTTCCCAATGCAAGGTTCTGATGCTGTGAATGTATGTCTATAAGTCTGGACGAAAGCTCTTTAAGCTGTGCCAGAGTAACAGGTGTGTCGTTTATGAATGCTCTGCTTTTTCCGTTGCTGCTCAGATCTCTGCGCAGAATGGTGTCTGTAAGGTCAATATCAAGCTCATTCGCAGTAAAGAAGTCCTCCAGATGGTACGATGAGATGTCAAAATGGCCCTCAATGGTACAGCGATCTGCACCCTGACGTATGGATTTTGCATCGGCACGTTGACCGGAAAGCAGATTTATTGCTCCTAAAATGATTGATTTACCGGCTCCTGTTTCGCCGGTAATCACAGAAAATCCTTTATGAAAATCTATTTCCAGATGTTCAATAAGTACGTAGTTGTCAATTAGTATTGATTTTAACATTATTCTGATGTTTTAATGGTATTCCAATCTGATGATAATGAGGGATTAACGTATTCCAGAATTTTTACTACGTTTTCCTTCTCCTTGTCTAACCCTTTTGAGTAGATATTTAATATTTCGTCTTTCTTTATCTCTGTAAACAGTGATGGAAGGGTAGAGGTGCTTTTCGCCAGCTTGGCCGATTTTAGCAGCTCCAGTGATTCTGTAATAGTGGCACGTCCACGATCCACATTTGTGGCCATATCGTCCAGTCCTTTACGATGATAGTCATATTGAAGCTGGCGATATGCAGAGAGTGTTCCACTCATGTAGTCATTGATTATGCTGTATCGGTTTGCGTTTGTATCGAATGATCGCCATCCTGTTCCCAGCATTTGTGAATTGGCTGCCAGACTTTCAGCTTCTCTCAGAATATCTGTTCCGCCCATTGGTGACATGGTGTCAAAATCCAATCCTATAATAAAGAGTGAATAGAATGCGAGTATGGCTGTAAGGTTGTTTGTTACATTGCCGGGTGTATATTCTATTCTGTCCTGTTCTGTGTAGTTGAAACCAACATTGGTGTCATGAAAGTTAAAGACTGTGGTGTTGTATGTGGAGTTATAGACAGGACGATTGCTCTGTACCATAAGTTCAGCTTCACATTGTCCGGTTGATGATTCGTAGGAATTTACCACTAGATTAAAACTGCATGCTATGCGTTCTCTGTCAGCAAAGTGATAATCGGTCCAAACTTGAGTGGAAAGGAACTCCTTAATGGCAGCTTCCAGCGATGTGAAGACGTCTTTGTCTGTACCTGAAATTTTTGCTGTGTTGATTGAGAAACTGGCGTTAATCTCCTGCGCGTTCAGGTTTAGTGGCAGCAGAAACAGAAGACATCCCAATATTGACAACAACCTTTTAACTATGGTTTTGGCAACCTCTTTTTTTGATTGCAGTGGATAGGATGTGCTTCCCTCTTTATCTATTATGGTTACCTTATTGGTATCGTGACCAAAACCGGCTCCTTTGTCGCGAAGTGAATTCAGAACTATGAAATCCAGATTTTTGCGTTCCAGCTTTCCTGTTGCATTGTCAAATTCATGTTCGGTTTCCAATGCAAATCCTACCAGTTTCTGATCTGCCTTTTTTATAGCACCAAGTGATGCTGCAATATCGTGGGTAGGTTTCAGTTCCAGTGTTATATCGCCTTTGCGTTTAATCTTTTCTGTAGATTTGGTGGCCGGAGTAAAGTCGGCTACTGCAGCTGAGAGTATGGCTGCATCGGCATCAGGAAAATGTTGCATGGATGCATTGTACATCTCTTCTGCCGATGTTACATCTATTCTGGTAATGTTTGGATGGTTGGTCTTTAAACTTACAGGACCGGCTACAAGAATAACTTCTGCACCACAGGCTGCGCACTCTTCGGCAATGGCAAATCCCATTTTTCCGGTAGAGTGGTTGCCTATAAAACGTACAGGATCAATAGGTTCATAGGTTGGTCCCGCTGTTATCAGGACTTTTTTTTTTGAAAGTGACTGAGATGTTGCAAAAAAATCTTCCAGTACCTTTACTATCTCTTCCGGCTCTTCCATGCGTCCTTTGCCAACCAGTTTGCTTGCAAGTTCACCTTCGGTAGGCTCTATGATGATATTGCCGTAGCTGCGCAGGATATCCAGATTACGCAGTGTGGCAGGATGTCTGTACATGTCCAGATCCATGGCCGGTGCAACAAAGACCGGTGCTTTCATTGAAAAATATGTGGTAGCCAGCATATTATCAGCAATGCCATTTGCCATTTTACCCAATGTGGATGCTGTACATGGTGCTACAACCATTGCATCTGCCCATTGTCCCAAATCCACATGGCTGTTCCAGGTTCCGTCTCTTCCTGAGAAGAATTCACTGATAACAGGACGTTGTGTAAGTGCTGATAGTGTAATAGGGGTGATGAATTCTTTTCCTGCAGGTGTTATAACTACCTGAACATCTGCACCTTTCTTTACTAAAAGGCGTATAAGTATTGCTGCTTTGTATGCAGCAATACTGCCTGTAATCCCCAGTACTATATGTTTACCTTTCAATGTACTATCCATTGTTGTATGATATATGTTTTACAATCTTATCTGAAGTTCCCGAACAGATCGGGTGAAGAGTTTGATTGTGTAATCTTTGCTGATTGCAGTTTGATTCTGGTTAAGACCTGCTTGGTATTCAGGGCAAAATCGCCCTGTAATATCCATGAATAGTAACCCGGGTCTGCTTTCAGAACTTCTGCTACAGGTTTGTCCTTGTATTTACCAAAGTTGAATACTTCAACACCTTTGTCGTTGTAAATGATGCGTCCTGCAAAATCTACGTTTCTGGTATGCGAAGAGAAGTCCGATAACCATTGTATGTTGTTTTGCAGTTCAGGATAATGATCCAGCTGTGCCTGCAGAACTTCGTATGTAGCACGGGTATCTGCATCGGCACTATGTGCATCTGTAAGATCTTTGTTGCAGTAGAACTTATAGGCTGCCGACAGGGTGCGTTGTTCCATCTTGTGGAAGATTACCTGCACATCCACAAATCTGTGACGTGACAGATCTATGTCAACATCGGCACGCAGAAACTCTTCTGCAAGCAGAGGTACATCAAACCTGTTGGAATTGAATCCGGCTATATCTGCTCCCTTAAAATCATTTGCAATCTCTTTTGCAACCTCTTTGAAGGTGGGGCAGTCTGCAACGTCCTGGTCATATATACCATGAACAGCCGAAGCCTCTTCCGGAATATGCATTCCTGGGTTTATTCTGAGTGTACGCAGAGTTTCGTTACCATTAGGCATTACCTTCAGATAACTGATTTCAACTATACGGTCACTGGTTATGTTTGTACCGGTAGTCTCCAGGTCAAAAAAGACAATGGTGTTTGTAAGTGCAAGTTTCATATTAGTCGTTCAGAACCATTGGCATTAACAACATAAGCAGATTCTCATTCTCTTCCTGAACGGTTGGAACGAATACGCCTGCACGTGCAGGATCTGCCAGCTTAAGTGTTATCTCCTGACCAGGGATGCTGTTAAGTATATCAATCAGGAAGCTTGATTTGAATCCAATACTCATTGGAATGCCTTCATACTGACATGTCATGCTCTCCTTTGCAGATACTGAGAAGTCCTTATCCTGTGAGAATATAGACAACTGATTCTGCTGGATACGTAGCTTAACCAGTCCGCTGCTTGCAGGTGAGAAGATAGATACACGACGCAATGCAGTTACCAGTGTTGCTCTGTCTATGGTTAGCAGATGTGGATTGTTCTGCGGAATTACAGAGTTATAGTTTGGATAACGACCGTCAATCAGACGACATACCATACGATATTCAGGCAGGCTGAAACGAGCTACCCTGTTATCAAACTCTATGCTTACATTTTCAGTCTCTTTTGCCAAAATTGACTTAAGCAGTGATGCCGGTTTCTTTGGCAGGATGAATGATGATCTTTCTGATAGCTGAGCCAGATTGTTTCTGCAACATACCAGTTTGTGACCGTCTGAAGCAACGAATGTAGCTCCTTCACTGTTGATATCGAAGTAGATACCATTCATTACAGGGCGGAGTTCATCATCGGCTGTTGCAAAGATTGTTCTGGTAAGTCCTTCAAGAAGAACCTGCGAAGGCAATTCAAATGATGCCGGTTCCTTGAGCACTGCAGATGTTGGATATTCATCAGCATTTAGGCCAATAAGGTTATATTCACCATTCTGATACTTTACCAATGTTTCAAAATTATCATCATTAATGTTGAAAATCAATGGCTGTTCAGGAATCTCTTTAAGTGCATCGAGAAGTGTTTTTGCAGGTAGTGCAACCTGTCCGTCTTTATCGCATTCTGCCAGCTCTACTACTGTCTCCAATGTAGTGTCGCTATCTGCTGCAGTAACTGTCAACTTGCCGTTTTCAATGCAGAATAAGAAATTGTCCAAAATAGGGTAGATTGATTTTGAACTTATTACACGGCTAATAGCCTGTAAACGGTTATAAAGAACCGAACTGGAAACTGTAAAATTCATATCTTAATATTTTATTTGTTTATCTAATTTTATATAAGGTATTACTACCCATTACAAAGGTATAAATAGAAAAGTATTAAGCAAAAATTATTTGACCAAAAATGATAAACCAATGAGGATAAAGTGTAATTTCGCAACAGAAATAAATCAATAAATAAAAATATGGAAATAACAGGAAAGATTATTGCAGCGTTAGAACCTCGTTCA
>JAGCKJ010000115.1 GCA_017647575.1 Bacteroidaceae bacterium
ATATCTGCTTGAAATAGATGGATTTGCAACTTCAGAACCGGTATATTTCAGAACAGACAAGAATATTCTGGTAACAGTGAAGTCGCCTGATGAAGAGTATATCAATTCTGCGCAAGTGGATTACATACGCAACTATTTGAACGGTTTCGAGAATCTCTTGTTCAGCAGTTCTTTTACCGATTCCATAGCCGGATATCGTCCTATGATTGATTCTGCGACAGTAGTGCCCTGGTATATTGCTACGGAGTTTAGTGCCAATGTTGACGGATTCTGGAGTACGTATATTTACAAGGAACAGGATGATCCCAAAATATATTTCGGACCATTGTGGGATTATGATATTGCATACAATAATTGCAATCGTGCCGGTGATGTGACAAATGCAAGCATGATCGATAAGGGATTCGGCGAAGATCTGGCAAAGGTATGGGCAAGACAACTTGTAAGGGATCCATGGTTTAACAAATCAGTAAACGATACCTGGAAACAGAAGCTTGACGAAGGTATAGAGGATTATCTATGCCACTATATTGATAGCATGGCTGAACTGATAAACGAGTCACAGAAGTTGAATTATTCAAAATATTCCATTCAATCGCGTACTTATAATGAGATATATCTCTATTCTACATATGGAGAATATATAGATCAGTTAAAGGACTTTATCAAAGACCATGCCGCTTTCTTGACGACTCTTTTTGACAACCGTGTAAGTAAAGACAGTGGTGCAAGCGGTGGAGATGGTGGTGATGAAGGCGATAAGCCGGAAACATTGCAACCGTTTGAACTGAACAGTTCCTATTTCTACCGTATATATAATAAGGGTACAAATATGGTGCTTGATGTGGCGGATGGTGGCACGAATGTTGTCATGTGCTCACCTGTTTACGAAAAGAATACCCAGCTTTGGAGAATCGAGAAGGTCGGCGATTATTACAGGTTTGTAAACAGGGAGACAGGAATGGCTTTCAATGACCCTTCCCTGGAGAATAGGGTGAGTACGCCACTCGATATTGTAGAAATAGCAGAAAATGATACAAGGCAGCTGTGGAATATTGTAGTTGTCAATGAAAATGATAACTATAACATTATTAATGTAAATACCGATTTTGTAATAAACAATAAGGGTGGAAGCAGTGCCGAAGGCAACAATGTTATCAGTTACTATAATGATGACAGGAATTCGGTCAGCAACAATAGACAGTGGCGTATTGTTCCTGAAGAGATGATTCCGGACTATATACCGGATGAGGTCAAGGATATGTTGAATTCCACTATATCAGATGCTGAATCGTTCCTGAACTCTTTGAGTGACTGGCAAATAAGTGATGCTCCTTTCTATTACAATGCTGTCAATATAGAACGTTTGCGTCAGATGGTTGCCGATTCACGCAACTTTGAATCTACTGTTGCCGATGACTATATATTGTTGAATGTGAACCTAACGGCCCAACTTTCCGAAGCACGTAAGGTGAATGTTCCATCTGCTGAACAGCAGTATGTGTTGAAACATCGCGATTCAGGTTATGTGCTGAATCTGACCGTTTCCAAGGCTAGTATACAATCGTATGACCATAATAGTCCTGCCCAACATTTTGTTA
>JAGCKJ010000116.1 GCA_017647575.1 Bacteroidaceae bacterium
GTCTCCAGCAGTGCTGTAGTGATTTGAATACATACCACAAATCTGATGAATGGAATGCGCCGCTTAATACGTTGCTGCGTCCGTCAGTTGGAAGAGGACGTGCAAATTCGTATGCGTAAGCCTTATCACCAACACTTTCACGGTTGTAGCAGAATTCAGCAATACCACCAGCCATGTTACCCATATCATTCAGTGTATAACCAATCATATAAGGTATGTTAGGTAGGGTATTTGACAGAGCTGCCTCGTCAAAACTCTGTGTAGATACATAACCATCAATGATAGGAGAACCATTAATACGTGCTGAACGGTCACCGGTTACTGAACTATAAAGTGTACCAACAGTGTACATAACTTCAGTAGAAGCTGAACGCATTTTCTGCAGTGTTGTCAGACCTGCCCAGTCAAGAACAGTTTTAGCCTGTGCTTCAGCTCTTTCCAGCGCGGTGCCGCTTGTTTCAGGGCGTGACATTCCCATGCCCATACCCATTCCCATGCCCATGCCCATTCCGCCGGCAGGAGATGTGGAAATACCGCCACCACTCATGATGACAGCCTTGTTGAACAAACCTTTTGTCAATGGAGATGCGCAAAGAGTCTTAACGCTACCTGCACCTGCACTCTGGCCAAAGATCATAACATTGTTAGGATCACCACCAAACTGCTCAATATTTTTCTTAATCCATTTCAATGATTCAATCTGGTCTAAGATACCATAGTTACCAGATACGCCGTTTGGACTTTCAGCTGAAAGTTCCGGATGGGTAAGGAAACCAAATACGCCAAGACGGTAGTTGATAGATACCAATACTACGTCTTTTGCTGCCCACTCCTGTGCGTCGAATTCAGGTTCTGAGCCCCAGCCTTCTCTGTAACCACCACCATGTATCCATAAAGCTACAGGTAGTTTTTTGTCTGTCTGACCAGGATACTTTGTCCATACGTTCAGATATAGACAGTCTTCACTGTAAGGAGCTTCGTCGCCATAACCCCATTCTGTTGTATATCCGCCTGGATAATGAACTGCCTGATAACCTGGGTGTCCGAATTTATCTGCAATTAAAACACCTTCCCATGGAATAACAGGCTGTGGAGCCTTCCAACGTAAATCTTTAATAGGAGGCGCTGCGTATGGAATGCCACGATAAACATAAACACCATCAATTTCAGCCTCTACACCCTGAACCTGTCCGCCTTCGATAGTGAGGATTGGGTTCTCTTTTGCACAGCCAATCAATATGATTGCTGCAGCCAATAGTGATACGATTTTCTTCATAATAATTAACTGTTAGTGACACAAAAGTAGTTTATATTTTTGAATATTCAATTAAGAGTTGTTGAAAACTTTTTGTTCTATTTAGCTTGTAGAGTTCTATTATCAGAAGTAACTTTATGAACTTTTTCAGAAAAACAGATATTATGCAGGATTTTATTCATCTACATGTACATACACAGTATTCTCTTCTTGATGGTCAGACAAACATTAAGAAGATGATAGATAAGGCTGTAGCCGACGGAATGCGCGGTGTAGCCATAACCGATCATGGAAGCATGATGGGTGTTAAGGAGTTTATGAATACCTGTAGCAAAAAGAATAAAGAACTGAAGGAAAAGGGTGAACACATAAAGCCTATAATAGGATGTGAAGTTTATGTGGCACCTCGCAGAAAAGAGCAGCGTGAAGGAAAATTGGACTCTGCCAACTATCACCTTATACTATTAGCAAAGAATAACAACGGTTACCATAATCTGGTAAAGATAGTATCAAGAGCCTGGACTGATGGCTTCTATTCTCATGCCAGAACAGACAGGTATGATATAGAACAGTATCATGAAGGACTGATATGCTGTTCAGCATGCCTGGGTGGAGAACTTCCAAAATTGATAACATCCGGCAAAATAGATGAAGCTGAAAAAGTTGCTATGTGGTATAAAGAACTGTTTGGCGAAGACTACTACATAGAACTTCAGAGACATAAGGCAACTGCATTAAAGGCTAATCATGAAACATATAAAATTCAGCAGCAGGTTAATGAAGAACTTATCAAAATTGCCAGAAAACTGGATATTAAGGTTATATGTACAAATGATGTCCATTTCCTAGATGAAGAGAATGCCGATGCTCACGAACTGTTGATATGTCTTTCCACAGGTCGTGATCCGGATGATCCAAATCTGATGCGTTATTCTAAGCAGGAGTGGTTCAAAACACGCCAGGAGATGAATGATGCGTTTGCAGATTTACCGGAATCTTTGGATAATACAATTGAGATTCTGGATAAGATAGAGGAGTATTCCATTGATAATCCTCCAATAATGCCAAACTTTCCAATCCCGGAAGAGTTTGGTACAGAACAGAGTTACAGGGAAAAGTTTACAGATGAAGATATCTTCAATGAATTTACCCGCGATGAACATGGAAATGAGGTGCTTTCGCCGGAAGAGGCAAAGAAGAAAATAGATAAGCTGGGCGGTTGCGATAAGTTGTACAGAATAAAACTGGAAGCCGACTATCTGAAGGAACTGACATTTATTGGCGCAAAAAAGCGCTATGGAGATCCACTGCCTGAATCTGTAATAGAACAGCTGATTTTTGAATTGCACATTATGAAGACCATGGGTTTCCCTGGCTACTTCCTTATAGTGCAGGACTTTATAAATGCTGCCCGTACAGAGCTGGATGTTTCGGTAGGTCCTGGTCGTGGATCGGCTGCAGGTTCTGTAGTGGCATACTGTCTGGGAATTACCCAGATAGATCCAATTAAATACGATCTGCTTTTTGAGCGTTTCCTGAACCCGGATCGTATATCACTCCCCGATATTGATGTGGATTTTGATGAAGATGGTCGTGGACGTGTGTTGCAGTGGGTAACAGAAAAATATGGTGAAGAGAAGGTTGCTCATATCATAACATACGGTACAATGGCTACCAAGATGGCACTGAAGGATGTGGCCAGAGTTCTGCGTGTTCCGCTAAATGTGGCAAATGACCTTTGTAAGGCTATACCGGACAGATTGCCAGATACTCCGGACGGAAAATCCAGAAAGATGAATCTTCAGAATGTTCTGGAATGTGTACCGGAAATACAGCAGGCATCTGTTTCGCAGGATGAACGTCTAAGAATGACAATTCAGTATGCAAAGATGCTGGAAGGTAATGTGCGTAATACCGGTGTGCATGCGTGCGGTACTATCATCTGTCGTGACGATATAACAGACTGGGTTCCTGTATCTACAGCGACCGATAAGACTACCAAAGAGCGTCAGATAGTAACTCAGTATGAAGGTAGTGTTATTGAAGATACCGGTCTTATCAAGATGGACTTCCTTGGCCTGAAGACCTTATCTATAATTAAAGAGGCTGTAGAAAATGTAAAACGCAGTCTTAACATCGATATTGATATTGACAATATTCCTATTGATGATGAAAAGACATTCCAGCTGTATAGCGAAGGAAAGACTATAGGAACATTCCAGTTTGAATCGCCAGGTATGCAGAAGTATCTAAGAGAACTGCAACCTGGTGTATTTGAAGATTTGATTGCCATGAACGCGCTATATCGTCCTGGACCAATGGACTATATTCCCGATTTCATAGACAGAAAACTGGGTAAGAAGCCTATTGAATATGATATACCTGTAATGGAAAAGTACCTGAAGGATACTTATGGTATTACAGTCTATCAGGAGCAGGTGATGTTGCTCTCCAGATTGCTGGCAAACTTTACACGTGGTGAGAGTGATACACTACGTAAGGCTATGGGTAAGAAGCTGCGTGCAAAGCTGGACGAACTGAAACCAAAGTTCATTAATGGCGGTAAATCCAATGGTCATGATCCAAAGGTTTTGGAAAAGATCTGGGCTGACTGGGAAAAATTTGCATCGTACGCATTCAACAAGAGTCACGCAACCTGCTATTCGTGGGTGGCATATCAGACCGCATATCTGAAGGCGAATTATCCACCGCAATATATGGCTGCAACGCTTAGCCGTAACCTGTCGGACATTACAGATATAACCAAACTGATGAACGAATGTAAGTCAATGGGTATAAATGTACTTGGTCCCGATGTAAATGAAAGTGAACGTAAGTTCAGCGTTAATGCAAAAGGTAATATCCGCTTTGGACTTGCTGCAATCAAGGGTGTTGGCGATAGCGCGGTACAAAGCATAATAAAGGAGCGTGAAACAAATGGTCCGTTCAATGGCATATTTGATTTTGTTCAGCGTGTTAATCTGACAGCCTGCAATAAGAAGAATATTGAATTTCTGGCTTTGGCAGGTGCTTTCGATTCCTTCCCGGAGATAACCCGTGAACAGATAATGGCACCAGTCAGTACAACCGAAACCTTTGCTGATGTATTGGTAAGGTACGGAAATAAGTATCAGACAGATAAAAGTGAACGTCAGAATTCACTATTTGGCGATTTTGGCGATGATATAGCGCTGGTAACTCCAAAAATAGCAGAAGCCCCGCAATGGAATGCTCTGCAAAAACTTAATTATGAAAGGGAACGTGTGGGTATCTATATATCCGGCCACCCTCTGGATGAATACAAGGTAATAATCAATCATGTATGCAATGCAAAGTTATCGGCATTGAAGAATGATAGAGCCTCATTGAAGAATAAGGATATTATTGTAGCCGGTGTGGTTACTGGCAGACGCGAAGCCATGACAAAAAAGTCAGAAAAATGTGGTTTCATAACCATAGAGGATTTTACTGAGTCGGGCGAACTGGCACTCTTTGGGGAACAGTGGATGAAGTGGGAATATCTTCTTAAGGAGGGTAACTTTGTACTGGTGAAGGCTACAGGTAAACCCAGAAGATACAATGAGAGTCTGGTAGATATAGATATTAACTCTGTTTATCTTTTGCAGGATGTTAAAGATACAATAATTGAGAATTTAACCATCTCCGTTCCTTTGACTGAAGTGGATGGTCTCTTTGTGGATGAACTGGATAATCTGCTTATGGAGAAAGGAAATACAAATCTGATGATTAATATTATCGATTATGTTAGCAAGGAAACGGTTGATTTAGTATCTTCGTCACGTAAAATAACTGTTACAGAAGATTTGATAGATTATTTGGAGAAAAAAGATGGTATAATGTTTAAAATTAATTAATTATATAACTATGGCATTACAGATTACAGATCAGAACTTTGAATCGCTGGTTGCTGAGGGAAAACCGGTGGTGATTGATTTTTGGGCAACATGGTGTGGACCTTGCAAGCGTTTGGCTCCTGCTATTGAGGAGTTGGCTGCTGAATATGAGGGCAAAGTCATCATAGGCAAGTGCGACATCGAAGAGAATGTTGATTTAACTGAGAAGTTTGGAATAATGAGTGTTCCAACTGTTGTCTTCCTGAAAGATGGTGTGGAGGTAAATCGTCAGGTAGGTGTAGCCAACAAGGCTTTTTATGCTGATGCAATTAATTCAATGCTTTAATCTATGATTAACGACGAGTACATAAATGAGGATATAGACGACGAAAAAACAGTCGAATATATTAAGAACGCTCTGCCTGTTGAATTGAAAGAGAAATATTCAGATGACACCTTATATTATATACTGGATGTTATAAATGACTATTTCACTACAAGTGGGGTGCTGGATCAGGAGGCTGATGAAGATGGCTACGTAGATATAGACAATGATGCTATTGTGGCATACATCATCAAAGAGGCAAAACGCGACGAAATAGGCGATTTCCCTGCTGAAGAGATATTGCTTATCGTTGAGGCTGAAGCCGATTACGTTGATTCTCTTGAATAACTAATCGTCAATTGTTATAATACGTTCTCCATCGTTGTTCTCTTCGATGGAGATCTTTTTTGTATCTGCAGGTAGCAGCTCTTCAATCAATTCAGGCCATTCAATAAAACATAGCGCACCGCTATAGAAATAATCTTCATATCCTAAGTCAAAAACCTCTTCCACCTTTTTGATTCTATAGAAATCAAAATGGTAAATCAGTTCAGCAGTAGTTTCAGAGCGATACTCATTTACTATGGCAAAAGTGGGAGAATTAACCTCTTCTTCTACTCCCAACGCTTTGCATAGCGCTTTGATGAATGTGGTTTTGCCTGCTCCCATCTTGCCGTAAAAAGCAAAAATGGTGTCGTCGCCCATTAATTCTATAAAATCTTTAGCTGCTGAATCAATATTCTCTAATGATGTTATTTTCAAACTTTTCATACTCTATTTTTTCTTTGGTTGAAGTGTTATAAATGGAATTATCATCTCCTCCATAGAGATGCCTCCATGCTGAAATGTATCCTTGTAATATGATGCAAAACTATTGAAATTGTTCTGATAAACAAAGTAATCCGATTCACATGCAAATATGTAGGAAGTGCTTACGTTCGGAGCAGGAAGATTTGCCTTCTGAGGTTCTGAAATCTCAAATATATCTTTAGGGTTAAAACCTAGATTCTTACCTAATTTATATCTTAGATTAGTGTTGGTAGTCCTGTCGCCGGCTATCTTTATAGCTTTATTAACCATAATACTGCCATGGTCGGTTGTAATCATAACCTTATAGTCGGTCATTGAGAGTCTTCTGAATAGTTCTCTCACGGAAGAGTGCCTGAACCATGAGAGGATAAGACTTCTGTATGCTGCTTCGTCTGATGCCAGTTCCTTTACCATTTTGGAGTCGGTCTTTGCATGTGATAGTATATCTATGAAATTTACAACTATTACATTCAGATCATTATTTAGCAGATTGTTGAACTGTGTGAGCAACTTATCGCCTGCACTTGAATTGTTCAGTTTATTGTATGAGAAGCTATGATGTCTGCGGTATCTTTCAAAGTGGGTTTGAATCAGGGGGGCTTCATTTACATTTTTGCCCTCTTCTGAATCTTCGTCCACCCAAAGTTCAGGAAACATCTTCTCTATCTTGTCAGGCATCAGTCCTGAAAAGATGGCATTGCGTGAATATGCTGTTGCGGTTGGCAGTATGCTGTAGAACAGGTTCTCTTCAAAAGTAAACATATCTGCCAGTTCGCTGGATAGAACTTTCCACTGGTCATAACGGAAGTTGTCCATTACAATAAGGAATACCTTTTCACCATTGTCCAGAGAGGGGAAGATGTACTTTTTGAACAGATCAGGACTCATAACAGGACTCTCATCTCTGTTTATCATCCAACGCATATAGTTGCGCTTAATAAACTTGGTGAAAGCTGCATTGGCTTCGTTCTTCTGCATATAGAGCATTTCGTGCATATTGCTGTCTGCGTCGTGAAGCTCCAGTTCCCAATATACCAGCTGCTTGTATAATTCAATCCAGTCATCGCTTGTAAGCGAATCATTTATCTGCATACTGATCTTTCCAAAACTCTGTTGGTATCCCATATTGGTGGTAGCAGTAACAATCTCTTTCTTGTGAATGTTTTTCTTAAGTGACAGTAGTATCTGGTTAGGGTGTACAGGTTTAATAAGATAGTCTGCAATCTTGGCACCGATTGCCTGTTCCATAATATTCTCCTCTTCACTTTTGGTTACCATTACAATAGGAATGTTCGGATCAATCTCCTTAATATAGCCTAATGTCTCCAGCCCACTCATGCCTACCATATGTTCATCCAGAAGAACAAGGTCATAACTAATCTGTTTGCACTGTTCAATGGCATCGCGTCCATTGGTAACGGTGTCAACCCTGTACCCCTTGTTCTCCAGAAAAAGGATATGTGCTCTAAGCAGGTCTATTTCATCATCAACCCAAAGTAATACTCCGTTCTTACTCATTGTCATTGTATTCTTCAAATAGTGAAACACCGTCTATTTCGAACTCGGGAATACTCAGGAACTGTTCTTCATAGAATTCCTGATATTCGTTGAAACTATAATATTTGAACAGCAGTTCCAGATTTTCTTCAGTTATTATGAATGCTTTTATGCCGCTCAGCTTTTCTGCAAGTGTACTGTTGGAGTATAGACTCTGCTTGTAAAAATATGCTTCGTCGTAGTTTAGGAACTCCTTTATCTGCATCATGCCAACTCCCTTCTGTTCTGAGAAGGAGATTTCAAAGTTACGAACCATGAAGTTGGTGAAATTATACTTTGCAACCTCGTACAAAAGTTGATTCTCGTTGAGTGAATCTGCCGGGTATGCCAATATAAACATGTATGGTTGGTAACGTTCCGGGTTGAATTCTGGTCTGAGACTGTCTGGCATTGCAGAACTCTCTGACTCTATGTGACGAACTTCCCATATACTGCTAAGTGATGTGGTCTGTAGTATCTTGCCCTCCTGCATACCCTGTGCTATAAGTCCGGCTAACTGGCTTATCTCATTTTCGGGGTAGTTGGTTACAATCTCCTTCAATAGTGTTAAGAAGCCACTGATATTCTCCTCCTGAAGCAGAATAGATGCTTGCAGGAAAAGGAATTTTGCTCTGTGGGCCCCTAATGGGTATTTCTGTGCGGATAGTTCGCAGTTACTTCTTACCAGTTCATAATTGCCTTCACGGTACGCCTGATATGTTTCTGCGTATATGGAGTCTTCACGATGTTTACCATATCTGGCATTATCCACAAAGTCGGGGTTGCATATTGTGATGGTAAGTGGATTGTTTGGAAACAGTCTCTGCATCTGGTTTCTGCATGAATCTGCATCGGCCTCTTTCTTCCATAACGAATACATCAGATATAGTTGATAATAGGCATCGGGAGCCTCTTCTGCATCAGGATAGCTGTCTATAATCCTGTTGAATGACTGTTCGGCCATTTCATATTCAGATAGTCTGTCCTTATACACAATTCCGGCATTCAGGAGCGCATCAGTTATTATTCTGTCCGATTCCTGTAACTGTTCTTCTGTATAAGGTATGTTCTGCAAATAATACTCTTTTGAGAATGGATCATTGTTTATTGTTATGGCAATAGTATCAGACACTGTATTCATAGTGTCTGTCAATAGACTGTCTGCAGCAATGCTGTTGTTTAACTGACTATCTTCTTCTGCAAGAACTGTCTTGTTGGATCTGCGCCAGTTATCTTCAAGCTTTCTGTTGCCCCATTGCTGTATAAATCCCTTTTTACCATTCTGAACCAGTGCAGTATTGTAAAAATACCAGTCATTGCTGTTGCTTGATTCAGATGTACCCAATCTACCTTCTGCAATCTCTTCTCCATTGGCCAAAGCCTCCTCTTCTGCCTTTTTTCTTGCCTCTTCTTCAATTTTTGCCTTCTCTATAAGGTTGGCAATAATTGCATCCACTTCGGCAGTCGGGAGTGTGGCAAGATGTTGCAAACTGTCCTGAAGTTGTATGCTCTCTGTGTAGATGGCAAGTTCATCAAGCACTTCAGAACGCAGCTTGACAATGTCATATTCCTTATGTTCCTTGTCTATCAAACCTATTGCTTCGGAATAACACCTGCCGGCATTGGCATAATCGGTCATATCCCAATAAAGATTAGCCATTGTGAGTAACAAGATGCCCTTTTCAGGAGAACTCTTGGTGCTCTTTTCAAGTCCTGTTTCATAATTGGCAATGGCGGTAGCAGTATCCTTTTTTGCTAGATGGATATTACCAATTGCATAATATATCTGGTCCAGATACTCCTTGTTGTTCAGATCTCGCTCCATCTTCTGAAGCTTCTTAAGCATCTGTTTGCTATTGCTCAGATTCATGGTCTCTGTCTGCTGAATCCTTGCATAGAATTCAATAATGTATGGCGGATTCATATTCAGAACCTTCTGGAAGGCGTTATACGCATCTTCGTTTCTTCCTGTGGATTTGTATAGTTGTGCCAAAAGGTACTTTTCTCTTATTCGCTGAATTCTGCTTACTCCACTACGGTCTATTGCCTCTTCCAGCAGAGGGATACTCTCTTTGTATCTGCCCTGTTGTAACAGGTGTGATGCTTTTCTGGCTGCGTACTCCTTTTTCATCTTTGCAGGGATGCTGTCCAGACGGTCAAATAGTTCGTCCGATTCGTAGTTCCAGCCAAGTTCTGAATAGCACTGTGCCATCTTCATCAGAGCCTCAGCAACAATATCAGGTTCGTCAAAATAGAGGTTTGAAATATATGTGTATGTACTGGCAGCCTCTATGAATTCTCCTTTCTGCATCTGTGCATCTGCCAGAAGCATCCACGCATTCCACAGAAATGGATTGTATTCATTCTTGTTTTGCCACTCTTCCTCTTTTTCTGTTAACTGTTTTCCTGGTTTACGTTTGGGTTTAACGGTAATGGAGTGTAGTTTTATGCCCTTCTGCGCTTTTTCTATTGCCAGATCAAAGTTGGAAGTGCCGGTTTTCCATACTTTTTCATCACTTACAGGATATAGGTCAAGAATTTCAAGATAGTTGTCATTTACAGCTTTTTCCTGTGCTTCGTAACCCTGCTTGTATGCTTCGTATCCATTATGATAAACGTTGTATTTTGTTATCATTGATTGATAGAATCTGGATCCGGCAGTATTTTTGGATGTAGAACAGGCTGTCATTATCATTATGATTATGACAAAATAGAGTAATGTCAGTGTTCTACCTCTTTGCATCGGTCTATTTACTTTCGTTGATTATTGCAAAAGCTTCTTCCTTAAGTTCGTTTGGTAACTCAATTTCTCTGGCATTGAGTGATTCCAGCCACTCCATAACCTCTTCAGGTTGCATAGTGTACATTACGTAACGAAACTCTTCTATATCTGTATCTGAATATTGACTGGCCTCAATACCTTTGTATTTGTCCAGGTCTTCGTCCTCAAAATAGTGAGCTCCGTTCAGTTTGGCATCCACCAAACGCTGTTTTTCGCATACGTCATGTTTGCCGCAGCACTCTGAACTGTCATCATCGTGGTGATGATCCTCTATTACCACCCCATTCTGATGCTTTCCCTTGTTGACGATGGACATCATTATAACCAGAGCCAACAGGATAATTCCGCATATTAAATAGATATTCATCCTTTCTTTTACTTTTTGTCAGTTCCTATCCAAGTTGCTTTATTCCAGATGCCTTCCAATGGACCTCTTTTGTGATTTTTCATCCACCAGTGGCTAAATATAATTTGCAATGCTACAAACACTATTGCCATACACAAACTTTCGGTGTGACCGCTGGTTTTGAAAAGTGCCAGTCCCCATCCGTAGAATATAAAAGCACCAATTACTGACTGGCCTATGTAGTGTGTCAGACTCATTTTACCGTATGGAGCCAGCACCATAAACCTCTTGCCGTTTTTGGTACGATGAAGCAACCATGTTATACCTGTTACGTAGAATAGTGCCATTGCAACATTTCTCCACATATTAAGCATAACGCCTAATGAATTCGATACGCAACGGTTTTCTATAGTGCCGGGAACAAATTTGGCTAATGGAGCAAATACTGCAAAAGCGATGAATGTAATTAACATTATCCTCTGCCATTTCTTGTAGTTGTTGCCTTCATTATAGAGCAGACGGCTTCTGCCTATCATAATGCCAACTAAGAACAGATAAATGTTTTGTGTAAAACGTCCGTTTTCTATAGCCCATAAGAAGTTACAGGGCAGTCCGTCTTTTATACCTACTAATGCCACATCCCATATAGTACCGTTAGCTTGTGCCGGCATCATGTTCATAAAATGTATGCCTGATCCTAAATTCAATGGTCTTGTTTCAGGGTTTATAAGTCCTAATACTATATAGATAACTTCTATAGGCTGTATCATCAATATTAAGATAATCCAGTTTAAAACTTTATTGCTACATCTTATAAAAGGTATAATTAGCAGACCGCATACAGCGTAAATAAACAGAATGTCTCCATTATAGAACATTAAATCGAGCAGTCCGAACAGCATAAGCAGTACCATTCTCCACACAAAACGTGGGCGGAAATCTTTTCCTTTTTGTGCCTGATTATCGTGTTGAATAAAGAAACTCAGTCCAAACAGCATTGCAAATATAGCATACATCTTTCCTGCAAACAGGAAGAATATGGTGTCCCACACGTTTTCGTCTAACTTTGTCAGTTCGGGAAATGAATAGAAATTCATGTGTTCCAGAAAATGGATAAGAATGATGCCACCTATGGCAAATCCGCGCAGCACGTCTGCTGCATCTATACGATCATTGGGTAATGTGGAAGGTTTGTACATATTCGCGTATTTTATTGATTAGTTTTCTTTTTACAAAAGTAGTTATTATGAAACTCTTTAGCAAGATATTCTCTGAAAACCGCCAGTTATAGATGGATATTTATGGGGATCTCTTATCCCGCTTGCAAGTGTTGTGTTGTTTGTGACTGGATTCGCTCACTTCGTTCGAAAATCCTTTCAAACTCCGTTTGTGACTGGATTCGCTCACTTCGTTCGCGCATCCAGGTGTTTTCCAACACTTCGATTTGAAAGGGACTGGATTCGCTCGTTTCACTCGCGCATCCAGGAGCCCCTTTGGGAGAGCACAAACAACCAACAACGATCCAAATTGCATTTATGGCCATCTACGATGATCCCTAAATACAATTATTGTTTTCTATTGTCTTATCCCGCTTGCAAGCAAGCTTGCGCGGTCTAGTCCAATAGAAAACGGTCATTGCTTTTTTGCAATGACCGTTGTTGGTTGTTTGTCGGGATGACTGGATTCGAACCAGCGACCACACGCCCCCCAGACGCGTACTCTAACCGGGCTGAGCTACATCCCGCTATGTTGTGCTTAAGCGGGTGCAAATTTACCGTTTTTTGGTATATGCACCAAAAAAACGGTAAATTTTGTTGGCTTTGCTATAGTCTGCTGCCAGAACGTTCTGGCAGGTTGTTTCTGCGTTCTGCCGGACGGTTGTTGCCCGGTTGTGGACCAGGACGATTATTCTCTCTTGGAGGTGCTGGTCTGTAATCGTTACGACCTCTATCGTCTCTTACTCTTACTGCATCGGAATGATCCCTAGGAATAGGGCGATACTTATCTTTTTCCATAGAAACAATGCCGTCTCTGTGTGGGGCTTTTGCCGGTGGACGGTTTATTACAGCTGCTCTCAAAGTAAAGTTAGTAGGACGTCTGCCTTCATAATTTGCTATTGAAACTATCTGATTGTCCTCAATGTATTCAAAACTGATGGCATATCTTACAAATGGAGCCAGTCTGTCAGTGGGAAATGTAGTGGTTATTCTGTAGATGCGTCCCGGTTTCATCTTGATATTCTTACAGGCTAATACCTGATGACTGTGTCCGCGTTCAAAAATTCTTAAATAAATAGGCCCCTGATAGGTTAAATGGCTGTCGTTGATAATTTCAAAGGTTACATAACCTTCGTCACCGACGAACAGATCGTTAAGTCCGATTATAGGTTCGCTGTAGAGCTTTATTCTACGTTCTGATTGTGGAAAGGCAAAAAATTGTGCTTGTGCTGCCAGAGCAAACAAAACAGTTGCAAATGTTAGTATAACTCTTCTCATAATTCATTAATTTATGGTTACCTCAAAAACTTTTATAAATCCAAAAATATATAAATGTTTGTACAAAAACAAATGTTTGATCAAAAACCTTCTCTGCAAAAGTCCAAAGCTTCTATAAAATGCTCCTTTTTTATATGCTGAATAATATATTTATTGTTAGTGTTATAGAGCTCAAAATCGCTGCTCTCTGAATCGTTACCTGCAAGCATAATCCATAGCTTATCATACCACTGGCAGTTTAATTTTATGTTGCCGTAACTCTCTTTCAGATAATACTGCCATTCCCGTATAGCTGTTACAGAAGTACCCAAAAGGATGTGTGAAAGATATAACTCAATCAATCTGCCCCACTCATCGGCCTCTTGATTGGAATAGACAATGCCATATTCGGCGGCAATATCTGTTATAGCTTGTCCTATTTTTGATTGACATTTCATAGTGTAAAGCTAATAAAAATGTAAGAAGTGTATGCTGTTTTTTTTGGGTGATTTATCTAAAATACAGATATTGTTTGAATATGAGAAGATTGTGTTAAACCATTTATGTTATAATTAGTCAAAAAAAGAACAATTTTAATGTTATGACTAAGCGTTTTTACTTACTAACCATTTTACTTCTTTTGGTGTCAGGCCTGTCGGCACAGAAAAATAATAATAAGGTAGAGAAACAACAGAGGCTTACCGGAAAAGCCAATATATCCGGCAAGGTTGTAGATAGCAAAACAGATGAAGTGCTGCAGCAGGTTGCGGTGCAATTGTACTCAATTCCCGATTCAGCTTTTGTGTATGGAGTTACTACAGATGATGGTGGTTGGTTCAGTATAAAGAAACTCAATGTAGGAAAATACTATTTACGTCTTTCATTTTTAGGTTATGCTACCCAGGATGTTAATCTTGAAGTTGTAAAAGATGACAGAGAGAAGGCAATGGGTGTGTTTAAAATGTCAGATGATGCCATAATGCTGGGCGAAGCTGTTATTCAGGATGCGCTGCCACCTACTCAGGTTGTAGATGACACCCTTATGTATAATGTGGATGCATTTAAGGTACCTGATGGATCTGTGTTGGAAGATCTGGTTAAGAGATTGCCTGGTGTGGAGATAGATGAAAATGGTACCATAACTGTAAACGGACAGGCTGTTACAAGAATATTGGTTGACGGTCAGGAGTATTTTGGTAACGACCAGAATATGGCTATGAAGAATATCCCTGTAAATATTATAGACAGGATTAAAACATATAGAAGAAAGAGTGATTTTACCAGAATTACCGGTGTGGAAGATGGTGAAGAGGAGACAGTGCTTGATCTTCGTGTGAAAAAGAATATGCACAAAGGATGGTTAAGCAATTATGATGCAGCATTGGGCTATCCGGTAGGCGAAAACGATTTCAGAGAGTGGCTGAAGGCATTGTATTCCGGACGTTTTACTTTAAACAGATTCCAGGCTAACACACAGTTCTCACTGAATGCAAATACAAACAATTCCGGTAGAGGAGGTGGAGTGAACAAGAGTACTCAGTTAGGTGTAAACTTCTCAAAGAATATAGGTGAACCATATCCTCGCCGCAGAAATGAATTCCCTCTGGTAGTGGGCGGTAATATCCGCTGGAATGGATCTTCATCACGTTCTCTCAGTGAATCGGAATCAGAGACATTTACAACTGAATATACATCGTCTTCTTTCAGAAACAACCGTTCAAGAAGTAACAATGAAAGCAATAGTGTAAGTGGTGATGCGCGTTTTGAATGGCGCCCCGATACATCTCTTACCATTGTATTCCGCCCAAGTTTCTCAATAAGCAGAAGCAATAGCTCTTCAAGAAGTGCCTCTGTGACATTCAACACCGATCCATATATGGCAACCGATATGGAAGATGTACTGAATGAATATATGAGCCTGCCAACTGAACTGCTCGATTCAATTGGTGTGAACTCACAGACAAGTGCAAACAGTAATGACAACAACAGTAATCAGATAAGCGGTAACTTCCAGATAAGCAAGAAGTTTAATAAGGAACGTAACAGTAATGGCCGAAATCTGTCGGTTGATATGTCTTTCTCAAAGAATGGTGGTGAAAGCATCAGCCGTTCTGCTACTGTTCAGGAGTATTATCAGAGACATGACAGAGATACTGTGATGAATCGCTATAATGTAAATCCTACCGATAACAGTAGCATGTCAGGTAGAATTATGTGGACTGAACCATTCGATTCAGGTAGAACAAGCTTGAGCTTAAGTTATCAGATACAGGCTCAGAACCGTGAACAGAATCGTCAGACATACGTACTTCCGGTAACAGGCGATTATGAGTATTGGGATGAACACTGGTATGTACCTTCAGAGTTGCAGCAATATCTGAATAGTGAACTGAGCCGTCAGGCTACCAATGTAACACGTAACCACACCATATCAATGACATTGCGCAGAAATACAGAAAAGGTGAATTTCCAGATGGGTCTGAATATTCTGCCTCAATATACCGGTATGGATAACTTCAGATACATGGGTTATGAAATAGGCGATACATCACGTGTGGTTGTGAACTATACTCCAAGCATGAGCTTCAGATATCGCTGGACCAGACAGAAGAGTTTAAGAATCAATCTGAACTCCAGAACCAGCCAGCCGTCAATGGAACAGATGATGGATATTACAGACGATAGTAATCCTCTGAATATCTCAAAGGGTAACCCTGGCCTGTTGCCTACTTTGAACAATACTATGAGTCTGGAGTTCCAAAACTATATAGAAGAGACCAGACAGACATTCAATGCCAATGTGTCAATAGGAAACACCTTGCGCAGTATATCAAACAAGACCGACTATGATCCTGAAACAGGTGTCTCTATGACACAGCCTATGAATATGGATGGTTTCTGGACAAACTGGAATACCAGCGGTAACTTCTCATATCAGAAGACATTTAAGAACACCAAGTACAGAATGTCATCAACTACAAATATGCAGTACCGTCATCAGGAGGCATATATGAGAACAGGTAGTATAGGTAACTATAACGAATCGGCAGGTACCGGTGGTGCAGCTGTACTAAGTACAACCAGAACACTTTCCGGAGGCGAAAGAGCATCAGTTACATATCGTGATGACTGGTTGGAATTTAGTCTGAATGGTAATATCAACTTTAACCATTCTGAGAACAGTGTCAGAAAAGATGGTAATATGGACACCTATAACTTTAGCTATGGTGGTCGTATAGATGCTACTTTACCATGGAAGAATGTTCATCTGGCAAGCGATATAAATATGTCTAGCCGCAGAGGTTATAGTGGTGGATATAATCGTGATGACCTGATATGGAATGCTTCTGCATCAATGAGTTTCTTTAAGGGTAATTCAGGAACATTGCGTGTAGAATACTTTGATATATTGAACGATGAATCAAATGTAAACAGAAGTGTATCTGCAACAGGCAGAACTGACTCCAGAAACTACAATATCAATAGTTATTTCATGGTTCACTTTATATATCGCCTGAATGTCTTTGGAAACAGACAGGCTCGTCAGGAGATGCGCCAGAATCAGGGAGATAACAGAGGTGAACGTCAGGCTCCACCTCAGATGCAAAGAGGTGGCAACTACGGCGGCAGACCAGGTGGTAACTTTGGTGGTGGTCGTCCAGGCGGTGGTGGCGGTTTCGGTGGCGGTATGCCAGGTGGTGGCGGAAGAATGTAATTCCGCTTAGATATATTGGAAGAATGAGAAGTGTACTGAACCGTACTTTCTCATCTCAACAAAGTTTGGATGATCTTCAAACCTATTGTTTTCGCCATGTTCAAGCACAAAGATACCATCGCTTTTAAGTAATCCTTTCTCAAATATCAGATTGGGAATTTCTGCGATGTTCTCCAATTGATATGGAGGGTCAGCAAAAATGAAATCAAATTTAGAGGTACAGCGGTCTATGTATTTGAATACATCTGCTTTTATAGGCAGGCAGCATGTGGTACCTACTGTATTCATCACCTTGGTAATGAAAGCGTAGTGCGCCTGTTCCTTCTCAACCGATATAACTTTGCTGCATCCTCTTGAAACCAGTTCAAGGCTTATACTGCCTGTTCCTGCAAAAAGGTCTAATGCTGTTGCATCTTCAAAGTCTAATCTGTTTGTCAATATATTAAACAGGTTCTCCTTGGCAAAGTCGGTTGTTGGACGTGCACTGAATGTTCTTGGTACGTCAAATCTGCGATGTTTATATATTCCGCTTATTACTCTCATTTGTGTATGGATAAAAAGAATCCACCCGTATTTTAAACAGGTGGATTCAGTTATTTAATTGTATGTATTACTCCCAGTTACCTGCGTTGTTGTTACCGCTGAATGCGTCACCAACCTTCATACCCGGATAGCGACCCAACTGTTCGCGTTCATCGACCAAGTTGATGATTTCCTGTTCGTTCAGACCATCCAAATATGTTTCAAACAATACTCTTGCTTCAAACAGACTCATGAATGAACCTGATTTGGTTGAATCAAGACCAACTTCCATTTCAAACTGAGCACCATTTCCGAAAGGAACATAACGCAATGAATCAGGATTGATTCTGCCTTTATAGATTGAATCGTAAAGGCTTACCCAGATTGTGTCACGGCTGAAAAGATAATTGATGTTGCCATCTTCGTCTCTTGTAACAAAACCAGCTTCTATAGCTTCATCCCATTTAGCCTTTGCTGTATATTTGTTTTTAGCTTCTTTAGCCTCTTTGTAAAGATTAAGAACCTTACCTTCAGTCCAACCGTTTTCCAGCTGAGTGTCGTTAAGTTCACCAACCTTGTTTACAACAGGAAGTCTGCCTGTCTTAACGAATGCAATGAGTGAATCAAAACTATCTGTGTAATAACCGCCGTGTTGAGCGTGATATTCAACCTGTGCAGAACGGATATCGATAAGTCTGTTGATGACTTCGGTATCTCTGATAGTCTTTTCGCGATCAAATTTTATAGGGCCCATTATGCTACCATAAAAAATGTAACCCAATCCCACTACGCAGAGTGCAAGAAGAATGTTGATAACTTTTTTCATTATATGATGATTAATTGATTAATTTCGTCCCGCAAAAATAAAACAAATATCTGTATATCACTACTGATTTTAATAATTTTTGCGCCATAAATAGATGATAATAGATAAAATAACCCATAAAATAGAGGAATTCTTTCCTTTTGTCCCAGCTGATGAGCAGACGGAATTGATGAAGAAACTATCATCCTATGTAGCTGAAAGGTGTGACAGAGAACTGTTTTTGCTTAAAGGATATGCAGGAACGGGTAAGACAAGTGTAATTGCTGCTTTTGTAAAAGCTCTCAGACAGATGAGAATTAAAACTGTCCTTATGGCGCCTACAGGGCGAGCTGCAAAGGTCTTTTCTAAATATTCAGGATATACAGCTTATACAATACATAAGAAGATATATAGGCAAAAATCAATAACGGATAATACATCTTTCCAGCTGAACAGAAATACCTATGAAGATGCATTGTTCATTGTTGATGAATCTTCGATGATTTCTAACAAAGGGCTCTCTGGTAATATGTTCGGTACAGGCAGGTTGCTGGACGATCTTATTACGTATGTATATTCTTCCAAAGGTTGCTCGTTGCTGTTACTGGGCGATTCTGCCCAGCTGCCTCCTGTGGGTGAGTATGAAAGTCCGGCTTTGTTACAGAAAGAACTTGAAGCTTATGATCTGAAGGTTACCCAGTTTGTTCTGAAAACGGTTATGCGTCAATCATATAGTTCCGGTATCCTTTACAATGCAACAATACTTAGAGATATGTTGCCGGAAAGTGAAGATTTTCAGATAGATGCCATCTCTCAGTTCAAGTTCAGACTCTCTGGTTTTACTGATGTCGTTAGGATAGGGGGTGAAGAACTGATAGAGACAATTAGCGAATGTTACGGTCGGGATGGAATAGATGAAACCATAATACTATGTCGTTCCAATAAACGGGCAAATATCTATAATAACGGAATACGCAACACAATCCTTGACAGAGAAGATGAACTGAATAGAGGGGAGCATCTGATGATAGTGAAGAACAACTACTACTGGACGGAACACCTTGCACCGGAAGACCGAGATTCATATCTGGAATATCCCTCCTTTATAGCAAATGGTGATGTTGCAGTGGTGCAGAGAATAAGCAGAGGTACAGAACTATATGGATTCAGATATGTAAATGTGACACTAACATTTCCAGATTATGATGATATAGAGATGGATGTAATGCTAATGCTAGATACGTTGCATAGTGAATCACCGTCACTCACTGCAGAAGAGAGTGAAAAGTTATTCAATTCAGTAATTGAAGACTATTCCCACATTCGTTCCAAGAAGGAGCGAATGAAACAACTGCGTGAAAATCAGTATTACAATGCTATTCAGGTTAAATATGCATACGCTATAACCTGTCATAAGGCACAGGGCGGTCAGTGGAAAAACGTCTTTATAGATCAGGGTTATCTGCCCGAAGGGGGTAGGGATGCAGATTACGGACGCTGGCTATATACAGCGCTGACACGAGCAACTGAGACAGTCTATCTGGTAAATTGGCCAAAGGATAATCTTGAATAGAAAATGTGCCGGGACAAATCAGCCCGGCACATTATGAATATCTGTCTGTAGATTATTTAACCTATCTTGGCAACTACAGCATCAACTGCCTGCTGTATTCCATCTTTATTCTTACCACCGGCAGTTGCATAGTGTGCCTGTCCGCCGCCACCACCTTGTATAAGTTTTGCGGCTTCGCGTACCAGCTGGCCAGCGTTGAACTGTTGTGTCAAATCATCACTTACGCTTACTGTTAACAGAGGTTTGTCGGCATCAACACTACCTATCACAACAATAAGTTTCTCAGTAATTTCTCCGCGTAACTGGAATGCCAAATCTCTTGCTACATTTGCATTCACAGGTAGAACTGCGCTAATTACCTTAATGTCTCCAATGCTCTTGATGTTTTCTGTAAGGCTCTTTTTTAGCTGGATAGTCTTCTCCTTCTGGAACTCTTCCATCTGTTTCTTTAAAGCATTGTTTTCGTCAATGACTTTCTGAATAGAAGCTGTTATGGCATTTCCTGGAAGGATAGCCTTGATGGCTGTGATTGTATCCTGAAGTTCAGCTACCATCTGCTCTACTGCAGTACCTGTAATGGCTTCAATTCGTCTAACACCTGCAGCAATAGAACTTTCGCTGATAATCTTAATCATACCAATACGTCCTGTTGATGATGCGTGTACACCGCCGCAGAACTCTATTGATTGTCCAAACTGAACCACGCGGACTCTGTCGCCATATTTTTCACCAAACAGAGCTATTGCACCCATCTTCTTTGCCTCTTCTAATGGGGTATCTCTATGTTCTATCATAGGAATATCCTGGCGAATCTGAGCATTTACAATCTCTTCTACTCTGCGTATCTCTTCTTCAGTAACTTTCTGGAAATGTGAGAAGTCAAAGCGCAGGCTGTCTGGAGTAACCAAAGAACCCTTCTGTTCTACGTGTGTACCTAAAACCTCTCTTAATGCAGCATCCAGCAGGTGTGTTGCAGTATGGTTTGCTTCACATGCACGACGTTTCTCTGTATCTACGCAGGCCATCATAGGTGCATCAAGATGTTCAGGCATCTTTTTGGCAATATGCAGTGCAAGACCGTTCTCTTTTTTGGTGTCGAGAATCTCTATGGTTTCAAATTCGCTTACCAATACACCTGTGTCGCCTACCTGACCACCCATCTCTGCGTAGAAAGGAGTCTTGTCCAGTACTATCTGCCAGATTGTGCCATTTTTCTGTTTAACAGAGCGGTAACGCAGGATAGATGTTTCAAATTCTGTGAAATCGTAGCCTACAAATTCTGTTTCGCCCTCTTTAAGAATTATCCAGTCGCCGTTTTCTACAGCAGCTGCATTACGTGCACGAGCTTTCTGCTTTTCCATCTCTGCATTGAATTCATCGATGTTTGCACTCATACCGTTTTCACGGAGAATAAGTTCTGTCAAATCCAATGGGAATCCGTATGTGTCGTATAGTGTGAAGGCACTTTTACCATTGATTACAGTTGTGTTGTCAGCTTTTGCCTCTGCAATAACCTTGTCTAACAGCTTGATACCGGTTTCAAGGGTACGCAGGAATGATTCCTCTTCCTCTATGATAACCTTCTCTATAAGTGTCTTTTGTGCATTCAGTTCAGGATATGCATCGCCCATGTTGTCAATCAAAGTAGGGATCAGCTTGTAAAGGAATGCCTCTTTCTGCTTCAGGAAGGTGTATGCATATCTTACTGCACGGCGTAGTATTCTGCGAATTACATAACCGGCTTTTGCGTTGGAAGGTAGCTGACCATCTGTAATAGAGAATGCTATAGTGCGGATATGGTCTGCCACAACACGCATAGCTATGTCAATCTGTTCATCTTTACCATATTCAAGTCCGGTTAGTTCACCAATAGCCTTGATAATTGGCTGGAATACATCAGTGTCATAGTTGGAAGTTTTACCCTGCAATGTGCGTACCAGACGCTCAAAACCCATACCGGTGTCAATAACCTTTGCAGGAAGTGGCTCCAATGAATGGTCAGCCTTGCGATTGTACTGCATGAATACCAGGTTCCATATTTCAATAACCTGAGGATGGTCCTTATTAACCAGCTGATTGCCTGGTATAGCTGCTTTCTCTTCATCCGATCTGGAATCAATATGAATCTCAGAACATGGTCCGCATGGACCTGTATCGCCCATTTCCCAGAAGTTATCGTGTTTGTTGCCGTTCAGAATGTGGTCTTTTGGAAGAAACTTTTCCCAGATAGCTGCAGCTTCGTTATCACGTTCCAAACCCTCTTCTGCACTACCTTCAAATACTGTTGCATAGAGGTTCTTTGGGTCAATCTTAAGAACATCTACCAGGTATTCCCATGCCCATTCGATAGCCTCTTTCTTGAAATAGTCTCCGAATGACCAGTTACCCAACATCTCAAACATTGTGTGGTGATATGTATCGTGGCCTACCTCTTCCAAGTCGTTATGCTTACCGCTTACTCTCAAGCATTTCTGTGAATCGGCAACACGCTTGCTTTTTGCAGGTGCATTACCCAAAATAATATCCTTAAACTGGTTCATACCTGCGTTGGTGAACATCAGTGTAGGGTCATCTTTAACCACCATAGGAGCTGAAGGTACAATAAGATGTTCCTTGCTCTTGAAAAACTGTTTATAAGATTCGCGAATCTCTTTTGCTGTCATCATAGTTGATATATACAATAAACGTTTATTAGCAATATATATTACAGGTTGCAAAGATACTACTTTTTTTTGCTACATTTGCACGGAAGTATCTATTCATATATGAGAAAAGTTTATTATCAGTACGATCCTCAAAGAAAGATATATCGTAGAGTGTATCCCACTTTAGGTCAGAAATTCTTGACTCTTATTTCAAGGATATTCTTCTCCTGCATATTGGGAGGACTGTTTTTCTTGGTATATTACTTCTCGATAAGTACCCCTTCTGCAATAGATCTGGCAGAAGAAAATTCAAAACTTCTGGCTCAATATAAAGTGCTGTCAAAAAAGGTGGATGAATCACTTCTGGTGCTGAAAGATATAGAACAGAGAGATGATAATCTGTACAGAGTGCTTTTGGAGGCAGAGCCATTGTCAGAATCCTTACGTCAGGTAAGTTATAACGGAACCAACAGGTATGAAGAACTGATGAATATGCCAAACGCGGAATTGGTTATAAATACTACACAGAAAATTGACCTGTTGGAGCGTAAACTTTATGTACAGACACGTTCATTCAATGAAGTTGTTGAATTTACCCGCGAACAGGAACTTCGTATAAAGGCTATGCCTGCTATACAGCCCGTAGCCAATAAGGACTTGAAACGTACTGCTTCCGGTTACGGTTATCGTACCGATCCTGTATATCATGTTAGGAAATTTCATTACGGAATGGATTTTGCATGCGATACAGGTACACCCGTATATGCAACTGCCGATGGAGTTGTTAAGTATGCTAAATGGAAGACTGCGTATGGTTATCTGATAGAGATAGATCATGGCTACGGCTACGTAACACGTTATGCGCATCTTAGCAAAATGCTTGTGAAGCAGGGACAAAAGGTAATCAGAGGAGAAGAGATAGCAAAAGTTGGATCTACAGGTAAGAGTACTGGTCCGCATCTGCACTATGAAGTTTTAGTTGATGGTAAAAATGTAAATCCTGTAAACTACTATTTTATGGATTTGGATGCAGAACAATATGAAGAGATGATTCAGATGGCAGAAAACCACGGTAAGGTATTTGATTGATTTTTAGTTATGGCATATAATCCAAATAAAGAACTTAAGAAGTATTATTCAATTAAGGAGGTTTCTGAAAAGGTTGGTGTACCTGAAACCACTTTGCGTTATTGGGAGAAAGAATTTAAAGAACTATCTCCCAAAAAGAATTCAAAGGGTGTACGTCAATATACCGTTAAAGATATAGAACAGATAGAGCTGATATCCTATCTTGTTAAGGATCAGGGACTTACTATAAGTGGCGCTAAAACCAGACTTAAAGAGAATCCCAAAAAGACTGTAGATCTGCACGATATAGTTTCCAGATTACAATCAATCAGAAATGAATTGCTAGAAATAGGTAAGGAATTGGATGCTACTCCTCCTTGCGGAAAACCGTTTTGATATTGGTAATCTTCTTTATTCCCTTTTTAATATTCTCCAATTCGTCAAGACTGTGAACCAAAACAATAATTGTACCCTCAAATAGTCCGCCTTCCGATTCTAATGTCAACTTTTTAATGTTGGCATTCATTTTTTCTGATATTACCTCTGTTACTTTGCCCAGTGTTCCTATGTTATCTACACCTTTCATATATATAGATACAGGGAACAGACTACTTTCCGTATGCCATTCTACTGTTAAAATCCTGTTGCCCATAGCCGATTTTAACTTATTCGCATGTTCACATTTACGTTGATGAATGGTTATAGTACCATCGTCTTCAGCAAAGGCAAGTACACTATCACCTGGGACAGGGTGACAACATTCGGCCAGTTTGTAGTTATGCAGATCCTGGTCAGTAATAACAAGTGTCTTTTTAACATCAACACTCTTCTTGCTAACTTTTTCTCCTTCAGTTGTACTCTTATTCTCTTTTTTCTTTGTGGAAAATGAGAACTTGAATCTATTGTACCAACTGCTGCTACTTTCACCTTTAATGATGGATTTTTCTGAATCGCCAAGTATCACCTTTTTCTGTCCTATGGCTATCATCAGTTCATCTTTGGTCTCAACGCTATGCAATTTGCATAGTTTCTCCATCTTTTCGGTATCTACTTCTAGCTCTTCTTTATGTAGGAATTCATTAAAGAGTGCTTCACCAAACTTTCTGAATTCGCGTTCCTGCTTTTTAAGGATGGTCTTAATCTGTCCTTTGGCTTTGGCTGTAGTTACCAGATCTAACCATTCAAATGTAACTTTGCTGTTCTTAGAGGTCAGAATTTCAATCTGGTCGCCACTCTTAAGTTCATAATTGATAGCTTCAAGTTTCTGATTGACCTTCGCGCCGATACAGTTCATACCCATTTGGGAGTGTATGGTAAATGCAAAGTCAAGAACAGTACTGCCTTGTGGCATCATTCTGAGTTCGCCCTTTGGAGTAAATACAAATATTTCAGATGAATAGAGATTCAATTTGATAGTATCAAGGAAATCCATGGAATCCGGCTGTGGATCTTCAAGAATCTCCTTAATGGTCTCCAGCCATTTGTTCAGTTCGTTTTCATCTTCATCGTATGAACCTGAACCGGCTTTGTATTTCCAATGGGCAGCAATACCCTGTTCGGCTATATCATCCATTCTGGTACTTCTTATCTGTACCTCAACCCATTGACCTCTGTTACTCATTAAGGTAGTATGAAGCGCCTGATAACCATTTGCTTTCGGCAATGTAACCCAATCCCTTAATCTGTCAGGATGGGCTTTGTATATTTCGGAAAGCATTAAGTAAATATTGAAACATTCACTTAATTCCACCTCAGGAGTAGGGGGTTCGTATATAATTCTAACCGCAAGTATATCGTAAACCTCTTCGAATGTGAGGTTTCTGGCATTCATTTTTCTCCATATAGAATATGGGGTTTTTATACGTCCCATAATTCGGTATTGAATGCCCATCTGCTGAAGCTTGTTGTTTACAGGAGCAATAAAATCCTTGTATGCATTATTCAGTTCCTCTCTTGAAAATGCCAGTTTATCCTTTATTGCATTGTACTCTTTTGGGTGTTCAAATCGGAAACTCAGATCCTCCAGCTCTGATTTGATTTTGTTTAATCCCAGTCGGTATGCCAATGGTGCATACAAGTAGAGAGTTTCGCCTGCAATCTTATACTGTTTGCGTGGAAGCATGTGCTCAAGTGTGCGCATGTTGTGCAGACGGTCTGCTATCTTGATAAGGATTACACGAATATCGTCAGACATGGTAAGCAGAAGCTTCTTGAAATTTTCTGCCTGAGCCGATGCTTTGTCTCCAAAAATACCACCGGCAATCTTTGTCAGTCCATCAACAATCTGGGCAATTTTTGGACCAAATACATTCTTTATGTCATCAATGGTATAATCGGTATCTTCTACAACATCATGCAGAAGAGCAGAACAGATGGAAGTAGAACCTAGACCTATTTCACTGCAGACTATCTGCGCTACAGAGAGCGGGTGCATAATGTATGGTTCACCCGAATGGCGTCTTACACCTTTATGTGCCTGACGTGCAAACTGGAAAGCTTTGGTAATAATCTCAACTTTCTTGCGATGTTTGGTCTGTAGGTAACAATCTATAAGATGGTTGAAAGCTTCGTCTATCAACCTCTCTTCGTCTGCTGAAAATAGTTTCTCTTCATTCATACCGATAAAAATTAACGATTATAAATTCTTAGAGTCTTTCCTGCGCGAATTCTATCACTGCTCAGGTTATTCCAATTCTTAATATTCTTAACTGATGTATGATATTTAACCGCAATTGAAGAGAGTGTTTCGCCCTCTTTAATACGATGTACAACGTAGGTGTTGCGGTTTTTCATATCATCATCAATATATGCAAGCTTGCTTTTGGGAAATAATTCCTCCTTTTTATGTTCATACAGTGAATCACCGGCTTCTACAATTGGTCGGATATGTTCCAAAGGTAGCCGCAGGGTGTATGTTTTGTATGCACCGGGAATTACATCGGTAAGGTACTGCGGGTTCAGAGCTTTTAGTTCAGCCTCTTCTATTCCGCAAAAGTCCATTATCTGCTGAAAATGGAGATTCTTGTTTATGTGTAAAGTGTCTGTTATTTCTGGCTGTGTTGTAGCCATTGCACATATTCCATGCTCCTTGTGGAATGTCATAGCATAATTTACAGCAACAAAGGCCGGTAGATATCCTCTGGTTTCATTAGGAAGATATGGGTATAAATCCCAGAAATTTCTTTTACCGCCAGATCTGGTTATGGCCTTGCTGACATTGCCTGGTCCGCAGTTATATGCAGCTATAGCTAAACTCCAGTTACCAAACATATCGTACAGATCCTTAAGATGTTTGGCTGCAGCTTCACTGCATTTGGCTACATCGTATCTGTCATCTACCAAGCTGTTTACATACAGTCCGTATGTACGACCTGTGCTGTAAATGAACTGCCATAAGCCTGCTGCACCCATTCTGGAATAGGCTTTTGGTTTTAATGCTGATTCAATAATTGGCAGGTATTTAAGTTCTACAGGAACTCCATATTTGTTAAGAGCATTGACAAAGGTCTCTTCATAGAAGTTCATCATGGAGAGACAGTAGGAAATAACCTCTTTGTTTCTGCCCGTATATGCGTCAATGTATTGACGTGTCAGATAGTTATATGGCATTTCAACTATCGTAGGCAGACTGCTTAATCTTTCAGCATAAATTGTGTCACTGAACTTAACTGTAGCAGCCCCGCTAATGCAGGTTGAATCATAAATCAGATACTGGCGTGCATACCAATCATTCAGCAAACTGTCTAGTCCAATATAATAACTTTCAGGTAAACTGATGGCTGTATCAGCTTCTGCAACTAATGTTGTATCTGCTACTATTATAGAATCAGATTCTGCTTTTATGCCTGTAAGAGGCAATAATATGATTATAAGTGTATATATTTTTTTTGTTAAGTTCATATTCATAATGGTACATTCAGAAATTGAATGCTAAATTAAAACCTACATTGCTCATGCCCCTGTCTATCGAGATGTTAGGCGTTACCTTCATACTCACATCCGATGATACATCAAAATGTGAAAGTTCAGCATCTACGTATGCGTCAATAACAGATACCAGATATACTCCGGCAAATGCAAAGATGCTCATATCTCTGTAACGTCTGTATTTGTTCTTTCTGTTTTTTATGACATCCTTCAGCCAGTTCATATTAGAATCAATGTCGAAGTTTGGTGGCAACAAGTCTTCGTAACTCTTGGTGTTCGGATCACTATCCATAATGTCAAGGTAGGCATTGGAGTAGTCTCTAAGCATCTGTCCGTTCCAGGACAGCGCATATACGCAACCCACAAACCCTCCATATACAATAGGCAGTTTCCAGTACTTTTTATTATAAATCTGTCCGCCTCCGGGGATTGTCAATGCCAGCAATGTGGCTTTCTTTGGGTCTGGAAGCCATTCCTGCTTGGTAACTTCAAGATTGGCAATGATTATACTGTCTTTCTGTTTCCATTTAATCCTTTTGTTCTGCTCTATATCGGAAAAAGATGGGAGGAATATTGCAGAGTCAGTATCCATACCAAATTCCAGGTTTCTTACAAACTCCATCTCTCTGTTCCATTTTGCAGAATCATTGAGGGTGGACAGAAGGCTGTCAACGGTTGCAACTCTGGTGCTATCGCTGTGGTACGTAGCCTCTTGTGCACTTGCTATATGTGGTAAGCAAATAATTGCAAAAAATAGGATAATATGTCTGACAACTATTTTAGCCATTACTTCTTAATGGTTTCAATCAATTCAATAATTCGGTTCATTTCTGCCTGATTCCTAAAAGGAATTGTTATGTTTCCTTTGCCTTTGTCATTGCATTTTACGCAAACTGACGTACCTATGATATCGGTCAGTTTCAGGTCAATTGACTTTCTTGCACTTGCCCTTTTTGCTGTTGTTGCGGATTCTCCATTAATCTGGTTTACACGCTCTTCTACTTTTCTTACTGAATAACCATATTTTTTCAGTTCGTGGAAAAGGTTCAGCTGTTTGATAGGGTCTTCAATTGCAAGTAGTGCTCTGGCGTGACCCATATCAATTTGTTTATCCTTTAGTGCAACCTGAATTTCTGCCGGCAGTCTTAACAGACGAACATAGTTTGAAATGGTTGCGCGTTTTTTGCCAATTCTTGTGCTCAGCTTTTCTTGAGTCATGCCGTACAGCTCCATCAGGTTCTGGCATGCTAATGCAATTTCCATAGCATTAAGATCTTCGCGCTGAACGTTTTCTATAAGTGCCATCTCCATCACATTTTCATCATCTGCTGTACGAATATATGCCGGGATGGTTTCCAGTTGTGCAATGGTAGCTGCTCTGTAGCGACGTTCACCTGCAATGATCTGATACTCTTTATCTTTAATCTTGCGCAGAGTAATGGGCTGTATAATACCTATCTGACGTATTGAGTCTGCCAACTCCTGAAGGCGTTCTTCGTCAAATTCTCTGCGTGGTTGGTCAGGATTCGCAGAAATCTGTTTTAAAGGAACTTCACTAATGGAAGATGAACCTTCCGTTTTAGCAAAGTCTGTAGAAATCAATGCGTCTAAACCTCTTCCTAAAGCTGATTTTTTAATTGCCATATTGTTCAACTGTTTTTTCTTACTATTTCCTGTGCTAATGCTAAATAGTTTTGAGCACCTTTTGAATCGGCATCGTACATTATTGCAGGTATTCCAAAACTAGGGGCCTCACTTAAGCGGATGTTTCTTGAGATTATAGTCTCAAACACCAACTCCTGAAAATGCCTTTTAATCTCATCCTTAATCTGGTTGCTTAAACGCAGTCTGGAATCATACATCGTAAGGAGGAAACCTTCAATGTCCAGTTCTGGATTAAGTTTGTTCTTTATAATCTTTATGGTATTGAGCAATTTGCTGATACCTTCCAGAGCAAAATATTCGCATTGTACAGGAATTATTATTGAATCGGCAGCAGTAAGCGAATTGACGGTTATGATGCCTAAAGATGGTGAACAGTCTATGAAAATATAATCATAGATGGACTTTAGAGGTTCTAATACCTCTTTCATAACAAGCTCTCTGTTCTCCATGTTCATCAACTCCAGTTCAGCTCCTACCAAATCGATATGTGAAGGTATTACATCCAAACCCTCAACGCATGATTTCTGAATAGCCTCTTTTGCCAGACAATTGCCAATCAGACATTCGTAAACAGAAAATTCAATGTTTTGAATATCTATGCCCAGTCCGGATGATGCGTTAGCCTGCGGGTCTGCATCGATTACCAGTACTTTTTTCTCGAAGGTAGCTAAAGATGCGGCAAGGTTTATTGTTGTTGTTGTCTTGCCTACACCACCTTTTTGATTTGCCAAAGCTATAATTTTTCCCATACTCTTCATTTTAGAATGTAAAGTTACTGCAAACAGAGCGTAGTACAAAATAAGCTTGCTTATTTTTTCTCACAATAAATATTACCTACCCGAATATAAGTATTACCTTTACAAAAAAATAGCTAAGAATGAGATATTATTTAGTAGCAGGCGAAGCTTCAGGCGATTTACACGCCTCAAATTTGATGAAAGCTATATCTGTAAAGGATAATAAGGCTGAATTTCGTTTCTTTGGTGGCGATATGATGCAGTCTGTAGGTGGAACATTGGTTAAACATTATAAACAGTTGGCCTACATGGGAATATGGCCTGTCTTGACTCATCTTCGTACTATCCTGAATGGTGCAAAGATATGTTTTGACGATATCTCTGAATGGAAACCTGACGCTGTTATCCTGGTGGATTATCCGGGTTTTAATCTTTCTATAGCAAAAAGAGTTAAGCATCAGCTTAATATTCCGGTCTATTATTACATATCTCCAAAATTGTGGGCATGGAAGAGTTACAGAATAAAGAATATAAAGCGTGATGTGGATAAACTCTTCTCCATACTTCCGTTTGAAATAGATTATTTTGCAAAACACAATTATGCTATCGATTATGTTGGAAATCCTTGTGTAGATGCTGTTTCTGAATATAAAGCGGCTCAGGATAAGGGTAATTCTGCAGCAGAAGACAAGAGTAAGGTTCTTGCGCTATTAGCCGGAAGCAGAAAACAGGAAATCAGTAGAAATCTGCCTGTTATGCTTGAATCCATTAAAGGGATAGATGGTATAAAGCCAATTCTTGCTGCTGCTCCGGGAATATCGCCCGATTTTTATGCAGAATACATCAGGAATTCCAATGTGGAGATTGTTTATGGCAAAACCTATGATGTTTTGAACAGGGCTTATGCCGCAATGGTAACATCGGGTACAGCAACACTTGAAACTGCACTGTTTAAAGTGCCTCAGATAGTATGCTACAAGATGCCTTTAGGGTGGATAGTATCAAAACTTCGCCCGTTTTTCATAAAGGTTAAATATATCTCGCTTGTAAATCTGATAGCAGATAGGGAACTTGTACCGGAACTTGTTGCAGATGGAATGAATGTGAAATCCATCAGGAAATATCTGTTGCCGTTATTGTCCGATACCGCAGAGCGTCAGGCGCAGCTTGATGGATATGAAAAAATGTCGGAAACTCTTGGCGGTGCCGGAGCTTCAGAAAGGGCGGCAACAAAGATATTTGAATCTCTTAATAAATAGGCTGTTTATAAAATAGCTGAACTTGCGTAGCAGATATAGGCATATACCATAGGCGCAGCTAACAGAGTGCTGTCAAAACGGTCTAACAGGCCACCATGTCCTGGTAATATTTTGCCGGAATCCTTTACACCTAATTCTCTTTTTATCAGTGATTCAGCTAAATCTCCAAATGTGCCGAATACTACTGTGGTAATGGCCATTCCAATCCAGATCCACATATTGAAAATAGGGAAGAAATTCCAGATTACTATAGCTGCAGCAATTGTGACAACTGCGCCACCAATAGAGCCTTCCCAACTTTTCTTTGGAGAGATTCTTTCAAACAAACGATGTCTTCCTATTGTGCAACCAACGCAGTATGCTCCAACATCATTAGTCCATATAAAAATGAAAAAGGCAAGCGGCAGCAGCCATATTGATTGATCAGTTCCTATAATATGACCCAATCCGTTTAATAGTCCGAATGGCATTGCTATATAGATAACCGGAAATATTGCAATACTAAGATTTAATATATGGTTCCTATTAGGTTTGTAAAGTTCCCATATTATGGTCAATACCAGATAAATGATAAATGGCAGGAACAATCTTACCGGATTTGCCGATACCGATGAAGCTTCAGTTAATAAAGTGGCTATTCCGGAATAGAAGAAGAAAGAGAGTGTGGCAGCCCAGAACCAGGATGCATTGCACTCCTTCTGCTTGTTTATAAGCGTTACAAACTCTATTGTAACTAAAACTGCACAAACAGCAAATAGCCAATACATCCAATTGCCTCCTAAAACTATACCTGCAACAATTGCTGCTACGTATAATATGCCGGTTATACTTCTCTTGATAAATTCCACAATAACTACTCTAGTTTTTTATTTTCAGTATCTAAAATCTCTTCACTTCTTGAAGCCCATGGACGTTTGCCAAAAATTCTTTCTACATCCTCAGCAAAAATAACCTCTTTTTCCAGTAACAACTGAGCCAGTTCATGATGTCCCTCCTTATGCTCCAGAAGAATTCGTTTACCGCGTTCATACTGTTCAGCTATCATTGCTTTTACTTCTGAATCAATAAGTTCAGCAGTTTTGTCGCTATATGGTTTCTGGAATGCATATTCGTCGGTACTGCTGTAATAGCACAAATTAGCCAGTTTGTCGCTCATACCTGCGTACGCTATCATGCCGTATGCCTGCTTGGTTACACGTTCCAGATCATTCATAGCACCTGTCGATATATGACCTATGAACAACTCTTCTGCTGCACGTCCACCTAATGTAGCACACATTTCGTCCAGAAGTTGTTCTTTGGTTGTAATCTGACGCTCTTCCGGCAAATACCAGGCAGCACCCAAAGCTCTTCCTCTTGGTACAATAGTAACTTTTACCAGCGGATTTGCATGCTCCAGGAACCATGACAGAGTGGCATGGCCTGATTCATGCAGAGCAATGGCTCTCTTTTCATCGGCAGTAAGTACTTTTGTCTTCTTCTCCAAACCACCAATGATTCTATCTACTGCAGCTAGGAAATCTGCTTTTTCAACGGATTTTTTATTATGTCTTGCAGCTATCAGTGCGGCTTCATTACATACGTTTGCTATATCTGCACCGGAAAAACCAGGAGTCTGTCTTGCAAGGAATTCCACATCTACATCCTTGTTCAGCTTTAGATTACGCAGATGTACGTTGAATACCTCTTTACGTTCATTCAGATTTGGCAAATCCAGATGTATCTGTCTGTCAAAACGGCCTGCACGCAACAATGCTTTGTCCAGAATATCTACTCTGTTTGTTGCTGCCAGAATAATAACACCGCTGTTTGTACCAAATCCATCCATTTCAGTGAGCAGCTGGTTAAGAGTGTTCTCTCTTTCATCGTTACCGCCCATTGCAGGATTCTTTCCGCGAGCTCTGCCTATTGCATCAATTTCATCTATGAAAATTATACATGGCGATTTTTCCTTTGCTTGATGGAATAGGTCTCTTACACGTGATGCACCTACACCTACAAACATCTCTACAAAATCAGAACCTGAAAGTGAGAAGAATGGTACGTCGGCTTCGCCTGCCACAGCTTTGGCTAACAAAGTTTTACCTGTTCCAGGAGGGCCTACAAGCAGTGCACCTTTTGGAATTTTACCACCTAAATCGGTATATTTTTTGGGGTTCTTCAAGAATTCAACTATCTCTTGAACCTCTTCTTTGGCTTCGTCCTGACCGGCAACGTCCTTAAACATTATTCTGTTAGCCTGTCCCTTTTCAAATAGCTTGGCTTTGGATTTGCCTACATTAAAGACACCTCCTCCGGCACCTCCACCAGCACCACCGCTCATTCTCCTTATCATAAAGAACCAGATACCAATAATCAGAATGAAAGGTATAAGGCTCCAGAAAATGTCGCCAAATGTATTCGATTTCTCTTTGTATTCAACTACGCCTGTAAATGAACCATTTGATTCGGCTTCATCAATGAATAGCTGAAGGTTGTCCAATGAACCAACGCCAACTGTTACCATAGGAGATAATAGCTGATTTTCAGAAGCTTTGTCGCCAAATACATATTTGGCTGAATCGGGATAAAGATAAAGTTCCAAAGTGTGGGCATTGGAATAGATTACAACCTTCTCTGCGTATCCCTTCTCAATGTACTCCTTAAACTCTGAGTAGTTAGCTTTACCTAACATACTGCCGTTGTCATCCTTCATTATTATGTAGCCAAAGCCGACAAATAAAAGTATGTATATCCACGACAGATTGAACGTGGGCTTTTTCTTACTGTTCTTATTGTTATTATTGTTCATAAATCAATCAATGTCAGGTATTTCTTCTAATCTGGCATCCGCCCACAGGTGCTCAATGTCATAATAGGCTCTCAACTCTGGTGTAAATATGTGGACCAGAACTTCACCATAATCCATTGCTACCCAATGTGCGTATGTGGTACCATCTACAAAATCAGGCTTGCGTCCTTCGTTTATACGTACGCTCTCCCTGATAGAGTCTGTTATTGCCAATACCTGATTTGGTGTACCGCCCTGGCAGATAACAAAATATTTACAAATGGTATCCTCTATATTGGAAAGATCGGCAATAGTAATGCTTTCGCCTTTTCTATCCTGAATACCTTCAATAATGCTGTCTATTATGCTTTCTCTGTTACTCATTAGTATGTATATAAAATCAATGATACAAAATTAGCCTATTTTCTTCAACAAAAGTGCAACCTGTAACAAATCTTTTGCTTTTTTGTTAAATAGAATGGTTTATTTTAAGATTTTAAGAATTGATTTTGGATAAAAATGACTGATTGGTGATTTTTTTGTAAAAAACAATGCAAAAAAATGTCTATTTGGTTTGCGAATGTAAAAAAATAGCTATCTTTGCACCGCAAAAATGCTTTGGGCTATGGTGTAATGGTAACACTGCAGATTCTGGTCCTGCCTTTCCTGGTTCGAGTCCGGGTAGCCCAGCTAAAAAAAAGAGTCGTTCAAATGACATGAACCCCGAAAGTTAGACAAAAAACTTTCGGGGTTTTGTTATGTCTAAAAAGAGAAAGAAACACGGCTATGCACAACGATTGAAGTATATGCATATGCTTGAGGAGGGATATA